>PFKD01000423.1 GCA_002784125.1 Flexibacter sp. CG_4_10_14_3_um_filter_32_15 | reverse complement strand
AAGTAGGGTTTGCAAACCCTACTTTATGGAAAAAAGATATTTGCACAGAATAAAATTTGGTAAAGATTTGCCTTTTTTAAAATGTCACTCATGTTGGATACTGTACCCTAATTTTTATATTAAACACAGAGTTACAGAGAACACAGAGAATGTTCATAAAAAACCGTGTGTGTTCGTTTCCTCAGAAACGAATTTTTATACTTCCTCAGAAGCATGATTTATGGCAATACACGCTTCTGAGGAAGCGTTTTGTTCAGTTCTGAGGAACTGAACGCACGATTTAAAAGACAATAAAAAACAAAAATGTAGTATTTCCCATTCTCTATTTCCCTTGCTTTACTTTCTTAAAATACGACCAACTCGTTTCATTGGGTTGTGAATATTCGGTCGGAGCGTGTTCGAAAATAGGCTGCTTGGCTCTTACATAATCTTTCACATCTTGTGGAAGTCCTTCAAAACCTTCCAAAACTTTATATCCTCTACATTGATAAACCAAATGACCTTGTCTATCGCCCATATTCATAAAAGGAAGCCATTGTCCGATACGTGTCCACGAAATAGTAGCAGGAACATCTGTCAGCATTGTATTTTCTAAATCACTTTTTCGTACAAAAAACTGAAATAATTCTACACCTTGATACAAATCACTTTGTACATTTTGAGGAAATTCTTTACGAGTAATTTTGGAAGGATAAGTCAGAAAAATATCAGCATAAAAACAAACCCTATCCTCTCCCAATTCACTATAAGGAAGCCCATAAACTGTACTTTCATCAGGGTTTTCTTTATAATTTTCTTTGATTATGTATGGAAAATATTGATTTACAGGGTCATTCCAAACGTGAATTACTTCTACAGAATCACTATGTTCACCCAGTAATGGATTTTTCATTTTTTCTAAAATCACTCCAGTTTTTGGGTCTGTGTACAAGGCAACTTCTCTAGTCAATAATCGTCTTGATGAATCGTCTTTTATCCATCTTGACCTACTAAATCCTTTCATTCCCATTATTTTTTTGCTGCGTTTTCCTTCCACAAAAGAATAAATACTTCCTTCCCAATAATAAGCACTTTCTTTTGCTTGGTTCGAGCTATTTGTACCTTCTAGTCCTTCAATGGAGCTTCTAATTTTCATAAAAGCATCAAAATTTTGTTTGTCGTCTTCTAAATTAATTTCTTTATTTGGGTCAGAATCTAAAATTATTCTCTCTTTTGACTCTTTAGATTCGGTATTTTGATTTATTTCGCTTTTCTTTGTTTCACAACTAGAAAAAGTAAGAATAGAAACAATTATTCCTATCCAAAATAAAAGGTTAATACGTGTTTTTTTGAACATAATTGAGCTTTTTTTATGTAATTAGTAGTTGTTGTTATTAATTCTATTCCTAATTGATTTTTTGTAAAGCTAAACAAATTAGTAAGTTTTAGATTATAATTTTGGGAATTTTTACAAAAAAATAGCACAAAATGGAAATTATTGGAAGAGTAGAAGAAGTGGGTTTGACCGATTTGGGAGTACCTTTAATAGATGCCAAAACAGATACAGGAGCTTATACCTCTTCCCTGCATTGTCATAATATCAGAGTGATAGAAGAAGAAGAAGGAAAACAGTATTTGTGTTTTTCTATTTTAGACCCTACACATGAAAATTATCAAGAAAAAGAATATCGTTTAGAAGAGTTTTCTCAAGCAAAAGTACGCAGCTCAAACGGAGTAGCACAAACTCGCTACAAAATTCGTACTCGCATACGAATAGGACGAAGCGATTATAAAACGGACTTTACACTTACAGACCGAAAAAACATGCGATACCCAATCTTACTTGGCAGAAAACTGTTAAGCAAACGATTTTTGGTAGATTGCGCTCACAAATATTTATTGCCTCTACCTAAGAAGAAGAAATGAAAATCGCAGCTTTATCTACAAATCAAACTTGATTTTGTAGTAGATATACGAGAGTGCATAACAAATTAGCTACGCTGCTCTTCGGGTGTCGCTTAGTCAATTTGTATTACGTAGGGAAAAGGCAAGCCTTTTCCTCCATACAGGCATTTTTTTTGATAAAAACAGCTAGTTTAGTAAAAGGCAAACCTTTTACCTACAAAAAACGACAATTTGTTATACCCCCTATATACGAACCTACTTTAGGTCAAACATAATTTTACTACACAACATAATCATCTTTAATGGAAAAAACTGAAAATCAATTTCGTGCGTTTGCCTTCATCAATTTTCAAATAAATTCCTTTTTAATCAAAAAATATGTAGTTTTGCAGTATCAAATCTGTTTCATCAGAACCTTTTAAATAAATCAACTATGTTAAATACACTTCTCTTTATCGGTGGACTTGGAGCTTGGGAAATTGCCCTTATTATGCTTATTGTCCTTGTATTCTTTGGCGCAAAGCGCATTCCTGAACTTGCTCGTGGAGTAGGTCGTGGAATTCGTGAGTTTAAAGATGCAACCAGCGAAGTACGCAACTCAATAGAATCAGAAAGCAAAAAAGAAGACGTTTCTACAACTAAAAAAGAAGCCTAAAAAAGCATAACAGACTTCCTAGTCTGTTACAAAAAATTAGAATATAAATAAATACGAAAGAAAACTATCAGAATTTTGTAAATTCTATGCTTTCCTTCGTATTTTTGTTTTTATATAAAAATAATTATTGATTGCTGTTTCTCATAGCAATATAAGCAGCAGCAATTTAATAAACCTAATTAGCGAAATTCGTAATTAGCTTCGCTGATTATTTCATAATTCGTAATTAATAATTCGTAATTGAAAAAAAATTGAATACTACATTAGAAACTCATATAAATTCCTTTGCTTCTGTCCAAAAAGCCATTCAAAACAAAACACTTACTTGTGCAGAATTGGTAGAACATTATTTGAAAGTCATCAACGAAAAAAATCCTTCTCTGAATGCTTTTTTAGAAGTGTATGATGAAGAAGCAAAAGCACAAGCAAAAATTGTTGATGAAAAAATCCAAAACGGAACAGCAGGAAAATTAGCTGGAATGATTGTCGGTCTGAAAGACGTTTTGTGTCATAAAGACCACAAATTAGGCGCAGCATCAAAAATGCTAGAAGGTTTTGAATCTCAATTTGATGGAACAGCCGTAGAGCGTCTTTTGAAAGAAGATGCTATCGTAATCGGTCGCCAAAACTGTGATGAATTTGCGATGGGTTCTTCCAATGAAAATTCTGCTTTTGGAGCTACAAAAAATGAAATTGGTACAAACCGAGTTCCGGGGGGAAGTTCTGGAGGTTCTGCTGTGGCAGTTCAGGCAGGAATGTGTATGGTTTCGTTGGGTTCTGATACAGGTGGTTCGGTGCGTCAGCCTGCTGCTTTTTGTGGAATTGTTGGACTCAAACCAACGTATTCACGCATTTCTCGTTATGGTTTGATTGCCTTTGCATCTTCATTTGATAGCATTGGGATTTTTGCAAATAACGCTGCTGATGTTGCTATTACTTTAGAAGTAATTGCAGGAAAAGATGATAATGATAGTACAGTTTCTCAAAGAGAAGTGCCGAAGTATTCTGAATTATTAAACAAGAAATCAGAGAATAATAAAAAGCCAAAAATCGCTTACATCAAAGAAACTTTGCACAGCGAAGGATTAAGCGAAGAAATAAAAGCTGCAACAGTTGCCAAAATTGAAAAATTAAAAAGCGAAGGCTATGAGGTAGAAGAAGTAGATTTTTCTCTTTTAAAATATGCTTTACCGACGTATTATATTTTGATTACAGCAGAAGCAAGTACAAACTTATCAAGATATGATGGCGTTCGTTATGGTTTCCGTAGTCCGAATGTTACTGACTTGGAATCTATGTACAAAAAAACACGTACAGAAGGTTTTGGTAAGGAAGTCAAGCGTAGAATTATGTTAGGAACGTTTGTTTTGAGCGCAAGTTATTACGATGCGTATTTTACAAAAGCTCAAAAAGTAAGACGCAAAATACAGGAAGCAATGAAAGAATTATTTACAAAATATGATTTCATTATCTCTCCAACAACGCCTACAACAGCTTTTGAAATTGGAAAATACGAAGGCGAAACGGTAGAACTTTATCTAGCTGATTTGTTTACTGTTCCTGCTTCTGTGGTCGGAATTCCTGCTATTTCGATTCCAAATGGAACAGACAAAGAAGGTTTGCCTATCGGACTTCAAATAATGGGAGATTATTTTTCAGAAGATAAATTATTGGCGTTTGCTGATGAGTTGATAAAGTAAAAAGTAGCCGACACTTTCCAAGTGTCGTAGATAATAGTAATGTCAAAAAATCGTTTAAGTAATATTACTTGAACGATTTTTTTACGGTAGAATTTTCTAAAAATTAAATAAATATAGATTATAAAATTATGCAAAAATATATTTCCATTTTGAGAGGAATCAATGTAGGAGGAAAACGAAAAATTTTGATGAAGGATTTGAAAGAAGTGTATCAAAATTTAGAATTTCTTGATGTTCAAACTTATATTCAAAGTGGAAATGTAATTTTTGAATCTGATAATTTAGACAAAAGAGAAATTTCTAACAAAATAGAAAAAGCAATTTTTGATACATATAATTTTGAAGTTCCTGTAATTATAAGAACAAAAGAAGAATTACTCAATATTCAATCTTCAAATCCGTTTGTGAAAAATGAGGACGAGAAAAAAAATAATTTAGATAATCTTACCTTTTTAGAAGAGATTCCGACAACTCAAAACCTAGAAAAAGCAAAAGAAAAAAAGCAAAAGAAATTGAATCAAAAACTTCAAATAGATTTAAAATTATAGAAAATAATATCTTTGTTTTTTGTGAAGGTAAATGAAGGTAAATATCATACTTCCAAACTGACAAACAACTTCTTTGAGAAAAAGTTAAAGACAAAAGCAACTACAAGAAACTGGAAAACAATAGAAAAATTAGTAGAAATAATAATTGAATAAAGGTTCTCACGGTTAATTTAGCATGTTCATTTTTCCATAACGTAGGGTTTGCAAACCCTACGTTATGGAAAAATAAGACTGTTTTGATTTCTCACAACTTACTGATTATCAAACCTGTAAATAACCGTGATAACGTTTAATAGGTAAACGATTTTTTTCTTAAACCAGCCTTTTGTATTTTATCAAAATAGAAACTAGTATTTGGCTTTGCCAATTTTCAGTTATCTTCATTCATCATATAAATCATACAGATCATTTACCAATAAGTTACAGTATTTTCAATTTCTATAAAAATCTAGTAATTTTGTAGTATTCTGTTACTTTTCATTCTTGAAAGTATTTTAATTATAAATAGCATTATATCTTTAGCTACAGAGTAGCGTAATATTAGAAAAAATAAAATCCGATAATGGTATGTTCAAAAAATCAGCACGCCTTCCCAAACACAAAAAATTTGAGTTTCAACCTCGTTTTTATAATCCTGATAAAGAAGATTTTGATAAACGCAAACGTTGGGCAGAAGCCGAAGAGCGTCTAAAAGAATTAGAAAAAGAGGAGGTAAAAGAAGAATTGAATGAATTGAGTAAGTACAACGAAGAACATTCTGTTTTGAGAGGTTCGTTTGGAAGAGCAAAAGAAAAACGCAAAACACTTTTTGGAAATATGTCAATCGTTGTTTTGGTTGCTTTGTTAGGGGGAGCAGCTTATATTTTTATCAATTTGGGCAGTAAAGGAGAAGATTATGGCTGGCAGCTTTATACCTTACTTTTGCTAGTTCCTGTTTATATTTTGTTTCGTATTCGTGCTAATTCTAAGATTAAGAAAGACGAATAAATTTAGAAAGTTCAAAAAGATTTTTATAAAAAAACGGTTTTAAATATGTATTTGAAATCGTTTTTTTATGATTAATTATTTATCTAAAAGATATATTTCCCACCCACAATCACAGTAATTCCATTATTTGGATAATAAACAAAACGCTGATAATTCTGTCCAATCAAATTATAACCATTTGCAAAAGCAGAAATTCGTTCAGTAAATTTATACGAAACCGAAATGCTCAAATCATTTATTGCATTCAAATCATAGATGGTTTGAGAAACAGGATTTTGAGTTTTGATTCCAAAAAGTTGCTGCAAAGTAAGTTCTGTTTTGAGTTTTTCTATAAACGTATAACCTACACTCAAACTTGTTTGAAAGTTTGGACGATGATGAGCAATTTCTAAATCGGTAAGCGAGTAACCAAAATAGTTAGCCGACAGACGAGCAGATAAATTATTTTTTTGATACGAAGAAGAAACTCCCAAACGGAAAACATTTACTTTATCATACAATAAACCAAACTGCGAAGAATCAGCAACAGAAGGAGCAAAAAATGGCATATTATCATACATGGCAAAACCAAGTTCTGCATTTGCTTTCAAGTTATTATTGATTTTGGCTTGAACTCCAAAATTTGCATCAATTTGTGAAAATGTATGACTAAGAGGTTGCACAGAAGCCAAAAAAGGATTTTGAACCGTTAGCATTCTCAAAAATTGTGGTTTTACACCTCCACTTATTTCTCCCAAAATCCAAAGTTTGTCCTTAGAAAGTTGGTATGAAAAATCAATGTTTGGATAGAAAAAAAGTTTACTTCCAGTTGAATTTTCTAAAAGAGAATCCGAACTATACGCCATTCCAGCACCAATATTCAGCGTCAAATTTTCAGTAGAACAATTATAAGAAGAAGCAAAACTAGCTAATGTTCTGTTATTTGTAAGTTTTACAGTTTGATTATCAGCATTGATAAAGCTGCTATTTTGCTGTGTTTGATGTAATTCTGTTTCAACTCTTATTTTTGATTTGTCAGAAATAGAATACGAAATTTCACCTAAAACAGGAATTTGCCATTCACTAATATTATCTCTAGCATCAAAAAGATTAAAGCCAACAGAAACTTTATAAGCTAATTTGTCAGCACTAGAATCTCCAAATTCATCAGTTTGAGGAAGTGAAGTCAAATTAAATTTTGTTTCTAATCTTTGATAGGTTTGACGAATATCTCTTTTGTTAGGTATTTCAAAATCTAATCTATTTTTTGGATTATATCCGTAATAATGAACTCGTTCTAAATTATAATTGATAGAAGAAGAGAAGGTAAATCTTTCTTTTGTATGTTCTGAAAAAAGCAAAACATTCGTATTTCCATAACCCGAATTTTGTCCATCAACAACACCATTCATGGAAGAGAGGTGATGAGCAAAAACACCAAATCTATTATTTTCATTCAAATCACGACTATAAAAACCTTCAAAATAAGGTGTTATATAATTTCCAAAACCTGCTTTTACATAATTCCCAAAAGCCTCATTTGGAATAGTTGGGGCAAGTTCATTCGGAATTTCTCTAAAAGTAAGCCTATTAAAACTTATCGTTTCACTAAAATCAACTTCTTCATCTTGAGAAACAGTTAGGGTTGGAAGTGGATTAATTTGAGCATTTGTTTTGATAGGAGGTTTGGATATTAATTCAAATTCGTTGGTTTTATTAACATCGACGTTTTCTTGTTCCAGTTCTGCTTGCCCTTGAGCAAAGCTCTTTTGTCCAAAATCTGATGAAAAGACCGTCAGAAGATGGATAAAAAAGTAAATGGATACTATTTTTGTAGCTATTTTTTTCATTTTGGAAAAGCTATTTTATGTATTAGGATAGAATTTTTAGGAATTTTTATTTTAATTTCAAAGCAAGTTTATTTGCTTTTTGTTGTGTTTCTTTTTGTTCTGCAAATTGATTTTTCAAGTCTTGCAAAATTGATTTTGCACTTGCATTATCTCCAATAGTGTGCATCAATGTAGCTAATTCTAAAAGAGCCTCTGAAGCATATTTTGGATTGGCTTGTCTATCGTTTCCTAGTTTTGAAAACCCTTCAATAGCTGCATCTATTTGTTGCTGACCTGCTAAGATTTTATTTTCATACAATCGAACAAAATCACTACTTGAGTATGATTTTTTGTTACGAATAATAGCCAAATAATCATTTGCTGTTGCATAATCTTCTTGCCTACAATAAGTTTGAGTAAGTTTTTCCCACGCCATTACACGTAGTGCATCAGTAGGAGCAATTTTTGCCAAACTTTTGTAATGTGTAATTGCACTATTGTAATTTTCTCTACCAAACTCAATATCTCCCATATCAGCAAGCGCACCTGTTTGCATCTGCCCACCTACTCGCTGCAAATTGCTTATAGCTTGATTGTTATCGCCATAATATTGATAACTTTTACCTAAATAATAATAAACGGGGTCATAATAAGTCGTTCCTGCAATTTCATTGTTACGGATAATATCTCTAAAAACAGCGATTGCACCCGAAAATTCATTGTTTTTATAGAGTTTGAGGGCTTTATCAAACTCTTTTTGAATAGCATCTGTAGTAGTAGAAGGGTTTGTAATAGAATTTGATGTTGTAGAATTAGGATTATAATTTGAATTATGACTAGCATATATATTTCTAAGTTCCTGCATATTTTCTACTTCTATACCAAAATCAGGATAGTTTTCTAAGGTACTCAAAGCCATTTTTGCTTTTTCTGTATTCGGATAATTTGTAATCAAGGCAGTATAATCATTGATTGCATTTTTGTTTTCTCCCAAACCATTCCAAGCATTTCCACGAATATATAATGCTTCGGCTAATTTTTCACTTTGAGGATAACGCTTAATAAAATCATTCAAGAGAGCAATAACTTGTTTACGATTGCTTTGATTTTCATAAATTTTTGCCTTCATAACCTGTGAATATTGAGCATACAAAGAGTTAGGTGTTTGCATTACTTTATCAAATTGATACATCGCTTTTTGATAATCATTATTCACAAAATAAATCTGACCTAAAGAAAAATTGATATATTCGGTTTCAGAATCTCCCAAATTCAAGGCTTTCATAAAATTGATTTCTGCTTCTTTGTAATGCTTATTTACAGCATAAATTGTCGCCACACGAGTAAGGGCATCAACAGCTTTTTCTTTTACAATACCTGTTGGAGTAGATAAATATTCTTCCAATAAAACAAGTGCATTTTGTTTGGCTACACTACTATAATTAGCTTTATTAAAATTAATAACTCCCATTCCATATTTGGCATCAGCATAAAAACGGCTTGAAGTAGGTATTTTTTTGTAATACGACTCGGCTTCTGTTACTTTTTCAGTTTGTAAAAGAGCTTCTGCTGTATAGAAATTAATAAAGTTTTGAAGTGAATCATTCAGTTGTATATCATTTTGGAGCTGATTCATTACTTGGCTCATTTCATTGTATGAAGACTGATTGAAAAGCTCTTTGATAGACTGTAAAGCCAAATGAACATACATTTTACTAATTTGTCCTTGATTCTGATTCGTATTTTTAGCATCTCTAGCTTTAAGATATGCCATCGCTGTTTTTGCATCTTGATTGGTAGCTAATGCACTGGCTGTAAATAGAATCACTTCTGGCAGATACAGACTTTGAGGAAATTTATTTTCAAACTTCTTACTTTCCGTAATCAGAAAGGCATATTCTTCCGACAAATAAAGATTTTTGAGTTTGGAATAATAGGCTTTTTCGGCTTCAGATGGATTAAAGGCTGCTAGTTGGTCATACGTAGAAGCTGCTTTTTTGTAGTTATTTTGTTTTTCATAAATACTTGCCTTCATCAGCAAAACAGGAGAATAAAAAGTACCACCTGCAAGAAATGAGCTTTCATAATCTAAAAACTCATCATAATTTTTTGTTTCATAAAGTGTATTCAGATATTGATAAGCAGCAGAGTCTGAAAGCTGTTTGCTATTTCTTTTATAACGACCAAACCACTCATACGCCAAATCAAATTCTTTATTGAGATAGGCACACTGAGCAGCGTAATAAAAAAGCTCAACGTCGTGTTTTTCATTGGCAATAGAAGAAAGAAAATCACTCAAGTTTTGACATTCTTCTAAAGAATAATAAGATTTAGCAATTAGTTTGTTGGCACTTTCTGTATATTTTTTGTCTGTCTTTGCTTTAGTTAGATTATCGATAGCCTGCTCAAAACTTCCTAATTCATAATTGATAAAACCTACATAATAACTAGCTTGAGCATAATATTCATTATTTTTAGATTGCAAAGAAGAAAAAGTACGCAAGGCTTCTTTCGTTCTACTAATTTTGAAATACGAATAAGCTAAACGGAAATTGATTTCTAGTTCTTCTTTTTGAGTAGGACGAGATTTTTCTAAAGGAGCAAAATAATAGGCTGCTCTTCTATAATTTCCTTCTTCATAAAAAGAATTTGCTAAAGCAAGTTTGAGATTGTCGGCATACAACGTTTTTTCATATTGAGAAATAAACTCAATACTGTTTCGTTCTGCGTATGATTTTTTGAGGTACAACTCACAAAGTCGTATATAATAAGTAGTTTCTATTTTCTTATTTAATTCATTCTGAGGAAAAACAGAAGAATTATCAGAAGCCAAGTAAGATAAAAACGATTTTTGAGCAGCTTCATAGTGTTGCTGTTCGAAAAGAGTAAGGGCATTTTGGAAGGTGGTATTTAATGGATTTGAGCCTGTAAGTGTATGATGTTGGGAAAAAGCATACGAAAGAGGCACAAAAAACACTAAAAAAATGTACACACACATTCCCACCAAACTATTTAGTAGGTTTTGGAAAGGCATATTTTAATTATTATAAAGGTAACAGATAGGATATTTTTAAGAAAGCTACATTCAAAGTAATTCTATGTAGTGCAAATTCGTTTATTTTATCAATTTTTGCAAATCTTGTTTTTTTATTTGATGTAGATAATGTGTTAATTAAAATAAATTTACAATTCCATTCTAATTATTTTAATTACTTTTTTTACAGGTAATTTTATTTTTAAATTATCTTGTAATACTAAAAATAATTAAGTCTTTTTAAATAATGAAGTAGATTAACTGTATTTTTTTACTTGAAAGTAAGTAAAAATAAAATGCCTACAAAAGGGTAAATGTGAAATTATGAGTTAATTCATTGATTTTAAGGTTTTTTAGAAAGTAGATAATACAAAGATTTTTACTTATATCAAATTATATCAAAAACTTTACCCATTCTTGATACAATTTCTGCACAGGTAATCCCATTACATTAAAATAACTTCCATTTATTTTTTCTATTCCTATCATTCCGAGCCATTCTTGCGCTCCATACGAACCTGCTTTATCAAAAGGTTTGTATTTTTGGATATAATAATCAATTTCATTCTGACTTAATTCTTTAAAAAATACTTCTGTTTCATCTGAAAAGCTATGTAATTTGGATTTTGTACAAATACAAACCCCTGTAATAACTAAATGCTTTTTACCAGACAAAAGTCCTAGCATTTCTCTAGCTTCAAACCTATTTTGAGGTTTATTTAATATTTTATCTTCAATAACTACAATCGTATCCGAAGTAATCAAAACTTCATTCAAAAAATCTGAATCATTCTCTTTCAGTTCCTTTTGTTGTGCTAGAGCTTTTCGTTCTGCTAGTTTTTGAGCAACTTCTTTAGTCTGCCATTTGGGTAAAATATCTTCATTTACTTCCTTGACACGCTGTTCGAACTCTATATCCATAGCAGACAAAAGTTGTTTGCGACGTGGCGACTGCGAACCCAAAATGACTTTATAATGGTGTAAAAGATGATTTAAGAGCATAGTTTTTTAATATAATTTTATTTAGATTGAATATTCTGTTCTACAATGCCCAAACGTTTTTTAGAGATTTCAAGATACTCTTCTTCAAGCTCAAAACCTTTAAACTGTCTGTATAATTCTAAAGCAGCGACACCTGTCGAACCACTTCCCATAAAAGGGTCAAGAATGATTTGATTCTCAAAACTAATAAGTTTTATTAAATGTTGCATCAATTCAACAGGTTTTAAAGTAGGATGTGTATTAAACTCTTGTGCTTTTTGGCGAACCTTTGGAACAAGAAAAAATTTATCATACCCATCTCCATGTTCCTCTACTCGCAGAATATTTGAGGTAACTCTTCCTTTTGGATGTGGATTATGTCCTACTGCTAGTTCATTTTCTGCTAATGGAATGCGTGTTTCTTCCAAATTTAATGCTCCTGTACCTGTTTTGATGATATTTTGAGCTACTGTTAGTCCTTTTGGAATTGGTTTTTGAATCAAAATAATAGGTTCATAAGCTGGTTTTACACCTAATCCTGCACCTTTGTATTTTTGTCCTAATTCTGAAACAGCCTCATATTTTGTTTTTCCTTTTTTATAACTATCAGAACCTCCTTTTTTGTAGCCCTGTACGTATTTATAATTTCCTATTTCCTTACTTTCTACTCCTAATTCTTTGTCAATATCCAATGAAACATCTCTACTTTTTGGCATTCCATTCAAAAAAACCCAAAACAAAACATCTTTTATCACAAAACCACTATCTTCCAAATCTATCATCAAACGGTGCATTAATCTAACCGAAGAAAACACTAAACCTACTGTACCCTACTATTTTTATTAAATTGTAGAGATTAATTTTCTTGCAAATTATTTATTTTCAAGGTTTTATAAGTATTTTGTTTTGCAAAAAGGTATTCCATTTAACCCACAACTTCAGTTGTGGGACAAGAAA
>PFKD01000131.1 GCA_002784125.1 Flexibacter sp. CG_4_10_14_3_um_filter_32_15 | reverse complement strand
ACAGTTTAGAAACCGTCTGATTCATATAAAATTTATCTAAAAACCTGTAACGCTATTTCAGGACAAGACATTATAAACACAAAAAAGCGTATTCATTCAAAATGATACGTTTTTTTATGACTGACTATTCTATGCCGTTGTCGGTGTCGGTGTCTTACTAACGACCTATTTCTAAAAAAATACAATCTACCAAACTCCCATTCACGATAACCAAACCAATATCGTATCTTTGTGTTTATTTCGACAGAAAACAAAACACCAACCAAAAAACACACTCAGTTATGATTCAGAATGATTTGAAACCTGAAATTATTGAAAAAGGCAACCTACTTGAATATATTACAGAAGTACTAGAAAATATGCCAAGCGATTGGCTAAAACTAACCACGCATAGACTAGATATTTATAATGAAGAACTCGCAAAAACAGAGTTTTTAGAGCAATTTGAAATTTTATTTGCAACGCATAACGCTGAAAAATCGGCTTTAACAGAGCTGCCTACTGCTTATGATTATATTCGTTTGGGACATCCATTATCTTCTGTTTTGGAGTGGGCAATCGCTAAGTTGAATAATCTAAAATCAGAAAGTGTAATCAGTTTTTCATCAAGAACAACTCCTATTTTGGCTATTTTGAGAAAGAATTTATTACAAAATAAAGCTACTCAAATCGTTTATAGTGGCGAATTGCCAGCCTTTTTTGATGCTCAAATTATTAGAAATGTGTATGGTTATAAATTTGAATTAAAGAAAGTTGAGAAAATAGAAGATAATGAAAAAGGTGAAAAGTTTAAGGGAAGTACCGTTTATATTTCACAAAAAAACGAAATCGGAAAAGCGAATCTTTCTGCAAACATTGACTTTTTTATCAATCTTCATAATGATTTGGGAAGTATTTTGTTTGTCAATACGACTAACGAGAGAAATAACGAAAGCTATATTTCAGAAATTCAGCACGTCCGTAGAAGAGAAACAATCGCCATGACTCCAGCTAACTGTTTTTCTGCATTACAAACTCTGACAGAAAATCCTACCTTCAAAATTCTAAAAAGAGAAGTAGAAAAAAATAAAACTTCTGTTTTAGCTTCAATCAAAAAAGTTACGCATTCTGATTCGAAGGCAGTTGTAGGCTCTAGTGGTCTTTCGGTTCAGTATGCAATTATGATGGGACTTATTCAAGATGCCGTAGAAAAACATAAAGGGAAAGCGATTAAGTTTCTTGTGCCTCCAAATTGTTACGGTGGCACAAACGACCAAGCTAGAAGGGTTGCTGCATGTTTGGAGAATGTAGAGATAATGGATTTACCAGTTGATGGCGACAATGATATGGTACAAAGTACTGAAAAAGTGTTGGCAAAAGTAGCTCAGTTAGATGCCATTCCATATATCATTGCCGAAATTCCGACCAATCCAAGAGTAGAAGTGCCAAATCTTGTAGAACTAGAAAAAGCATTGAGCAAAAAACGCCAAACTCCAAACGGTCAGGCAGCTATCGAACCTGTTTTTATTTTAGACCAAACTTTTTGTCCGAATGTAAATTTTTTAGGCCAAAATGAAATATTATCAACTGTAAAAACCATCTCTTATGTTAGTGGTTCGAAGTTTCCAAGTGGTGGAAAAGTTACGGCTGGTTACTGTGTAGCCAATGAAAAAGCTGCTTATTTGATGGAAAAGATTGAAAAAAATATCATTCTTTGCGACAACGAAGCAACCCATTTACAAATGGAAATTTTGGCAGCTCAATTACCTTCAATGAATCAGCGTATTGAAGATGCCTATAAAAACACACGCAAATTTGTCAATTTTATCAAAGAAGTTTTACCAACAGCAAAAATAAATTTTGTTTCTGAAGAACTGGCAAAAGAAGGATTTACACCGTCTGTTTTTTCATTAGACCTTCCAACAAAAGGAAATACGGCAGAAGAAAAAGAACTTTACAAAAGGAAATTGAATGATAAATTAATCACTATGATGATTACTCAAATTCCAAACGAAAGTAAATATTGTGTGAGTTATGGACAGCTAAAAGGTTGTTATTGGACAATTCCTGCCACTTCTACGCAAGGAACAACCAAAGAAAGCGATAAAGATTACATTGCTCGTGTGTCGCTTTCGGCTGACATGGATTTAGAAAAACATAAAGAAGTATTTTTGGAGTTTGTTGAGCAAATTTAACGCTAATGAAATCAAAAAAATTAAGCCAAACTATCAAGTGTAGTTTGGCTTTTTTTAGTATTTCATTTTTCTGTATAGAAAATACTCTTCTACTATACGAATGGTTAGCTGACAATTTCCAAGTATCAGCTACTTATAAAAAATTAACTAGCCTTTACTTGCTCCACAGCACCACGAATGGCAGCCGTTATTTCGCTAATTTCTCCTACTCCTTCGATAACATGGAGTTTGTCTTGTTTTTTGTAATAGTCTGCTACTACTTCAGTTTCGTTACGATACACCTGTACACGGTTGCGAATCAGCTCTTCTTTTTGGTCATCTACTCTACCCGAAGTTTTTCCTCTTTCCAAAAGACGTTTTACGAGTTCTTCTTCATCTACATGTAGAGAAAGAACAGCATTAATGCTGACTTGATGCTCTTTAAGAAGGTTGTCTAATGCTTCTGCTTGTTTTGTTGTACGAGGAAAACCATCAAAAATAATTCCTTTTGCGCCTGTATTTTCTTTGAGTTTGTTTTCAATCATTCCAATTACTATTTCATCAGGAACTAAATTTCCTTTTGTCATATATTCTTCGGCTTTCTTACCGAGTGGTGTTCCTGCTTTTCGTTCTGCACGCAGCAAATCTCCAGTAGAAATATGTATCAAATTATAATGCTCTACAAGATGTTGGCTCTGTGTTCCTTTTCCTGCACCAGGAGGGCCGAATAAAACTAAATTTAGCATAGTTTGACTATTTTATAAGGTGTTTTATAGTGTATTTTTTAATATAAAGTTATTCATTTACAAAACTCAAATATAGTGTTGGAATAGTTCCCAATACATATTTTAATCTGTTTTTATTAAGAAAAGAAAATGTTATTTGTCATAGTATTCTTCTAAAAAGAAAATAACATTTTTACAAAAATTGAGTGTAATTGAATGAGTAAATCAACTTTAAATTTGATTTAAGAAACTAAATGTAAGAAGCAAGTGCGTTAAATCCAAATATTGTATCTGAAATTAGCATAAAACGTATATTATTTGTTGTCTTTGCTAATTTTATCTATAAATCTATCTAATTTTTGCCTGACTTCTTCTGAAATTTCATCATTTTCTATCCACGTATGAATGCTACCTTTGTAGATCATTCCTAAAAATAGTACTTTCTCTAAACGGCATGGCAAAACCTTCTTTTATTTCGTCATCTGACCTACAACTTACCATCGTCATAGCTTTTCCTCTTAATTTTCGTCCTGTTTCTTTTTCTATTTTCAAGCAGTCTGTTATTCTATCAAAAAATGTTTTCATAATTCCAAACGGGTGTATAACAAATTGTCGTTTTTAGCAGGGAAAAGGCAAGCCATTTCCTTACAACTATAAAATTAATAAAGCGACACTTTGAGATGCACCCATGTTAGTAATAAAGTGACATAATTGGTTATTTTTTTTATTACGCACTATTTTTAATTTAATCTTGAACGAAGCTCTTCAATTTGGTCTTTTAGTTTGGGTTGAAAAGGATGAATTTGATAGAGTTTTTCAAGTGTATTCAGTACGCCATGTTCGTCGCCAATTTCAGAATAAATAGTTGCTAATCCTGCCAAAGCTCCAAAATGACGATTTTCTATATCTAAAGTCTGATGAATATCATCAATGGCTGCTTTATAATTTCCTCGTAGATAAAAAGCTGTTGCTCGTTTGTTCCAGCCTTCTGCAAAGTTTGGGTTTCTATCCACTACTTGTGTAAAAACATTGATGGCATCTGTATAATCTCCTTTAGAAAGGCTTTCAGTTCCCAAACGAACTAAAGTATTCATTTCTACATTACCCGTATTGAGCCAAATATTCCAAATCTGTGTCAGAATAGCTTCTATACGTGCCGTCGAGCGTGCTGTTTGAAGTTGGGTGAAGAGTCGGTCTAGTATTTTATTATCTTGTTTCATAATTGATTGATTTTGTTTTAATAGTAGAATAATATTTTATATTCGTTGATTTTCACAAAATTACATGGCTATTTTTTATATTTAAACCAAATTTTTATCCAAAAAGTTGTCTTTATTTGAAAAGTCAAGTTTTATATAAAAAAAATACAAAAAAAATAAATTTAATCAAGTTGATAGTTTGCTGTTCTAAATGTTATTGTTATAGAAATTGTTTAATTTTGAATTAATTCAAAACAAATTTCCTTTACATTGATTTGTAAGTCCAAATTTCCATTTTATCGAATTTTGATTTGATTTTTAGGAATTTTAGAGACGTATTTCAAAAAAAATATGGCATTTCTTAAAATTATCTTTACTTTTATCAAATAAAATTAAATTTATACGTGCAAAGTCTTGATATATTTTTTAATTTTGCCCTTAATTATTTTAAAGGTATTTTGCAGACTTGCAGAATCAAAAATATAAGAATCATTAGCTATTAGTCAAGCACAATGAACATAAAAACTCGTAAAGGATTCGACATAAACCTTGTAGGCAAAGCTGCACTACAAATAGGAACTGCCGAACAGTCCGAAACATTTGCCATAAAACCTACCGACTTTGTAGGTATGCATCGCCCAAAAGTAGTAGTACGTGAAGGCGACATAGTAAAAGCTGGAACACCTCTTTTCTTTGATAAAAAATTAGAAAAGGCTCTTTACACATCGCCTGTAAGTGGTGAGGTGGTAGAGGTAAAGCGTGGAGATAAACGTAAATTATTAGAAATTAAGATTTTGGCAGACAAGCAAATCGAATACGAAAACTTTACCAAGTACAGCGTATCTGATATGGCAAATCTGAAAGGAGAAGATGTAAAAGAATCACTTTTGAAAAGTGGTGCTTGGATAAACATTATTCAACGTCCTTATGGCGTTGTTGCTAATCCTGATGATTCTCCTCGTGCCATTTTTATTTCAGCTTTTGATTCAAATCCTTTAGCTCCTGATTATGACTTTCTCTATAAAAATGACGGTCAGTATTTTCAAGCAGGTATTGATGCACTAAAAAAAATGATCGATGTGCCAATTCATCTTACTACAAATGGAAATGCTGAGGTTTCGGCTATCTTCCAGAATGTACGTAATGTAGAACAGCATACTATTTCAGGTCCTCATCCAGCAGGCAATGTAGGTACTCAGATTCATCATATTGAACCTATTAATAGAGGTGAAGTTGTTTGGACTGTTTCTCCGTATGGAATTATTCAAATAGGAAAATTATTTTTAGAAGGTCGTTATGATGCTTCTAAAAAAATTGCTGTTGTAGGTTCAGAAGTAACCACTCCACAATATTACGAAACATATATTGGTGCTAGTGTAGGCAAATTCTTAAAGAATAATCTCAAACAAGATCACATAAGAGTAATTTCTGGAAATATCTTGACAGGAACAGCTATCGAAAAAGACAATTATATTGGCTTTTATGATAATATGGTTACTGTTCTTCCAGAAGGTGACAAACCTCGTTTCTTCTTGAGTGATGGTTGGCTTGCTCCTACTTCTCGTCTGAGCTTTCACCGTGCTTTAGGTCTTTTGTCTTTTCTTAGTCCAAAGAAAGAACGTGTTATTGACACAAGTTTGAATGGAGAAGAAAGAGCTTTTGTAGAAACAGGTGTAATGGAACAAGTAGTTCCGATGGATATTCTTCCTTTACAGCTTGTAAAATCTATTATGGCAGCAGATTATGATGGAATGGAAAGTCTAGGAATTTATGAAGTCATCGAAGAAGATGTAGCTCTTTGTGAATTTGTAGATGTTTCTAAACACCGTATTCAGAATATAGTTCGTCAGGGAATTGAGCTTTTACGTGAAGGCTAAAATTTAGCACTCTTGTAACTGTTCTGATATATAGAGTTTGAATTATTTTTTAATAGAAATAAATTCAGACTAATTTAAAAATAAACAACTAATTTGGTTAATTTATACCTTATAAATTCGTAAGTATGAAGTTCTTACATGATATTTTAGAAAAACAAAAACCAATGTTTGAAAAAGGGGGGAAACTTGAAAAGTTTTACTACCTTTTTGAAGCTGGTGAGTCGTTTGCCTTTACTCCTCCTACCACAACTCCTGCGAAGGGCGCACATATTCGTGATGCCATCGACTTGAAACGTATGATGATGACAGTAGTTATCGCTATGATTCCTGCTCTTTTGTTTGGTATTTGGAATGTAGGTTATCAACATTTCTTAGCAACAGGAAATCCTGATGCTGCTCTTTTAGATATTATAATAGTGGGTAGTATTCAAGTATTGCCTATTGTTATTGTCGCTTATACGGCTGGTGGTATTGTCGAAGTAATTTTTGCAATTATTCGAAAACACCCTATCAATGAAGGTTTTTTAGTAACAGGAATGCTTATTCCTCTCACTATGCCACCTGATATTCCACTTTGGCAAGTTGCTTTGGCGACTGTTTTTGCTGTAATTATTGCAAAAGAAGCCTTTGGAGGTACAGGAATGAATATTTTGAATGTAGCTCTTACAGCTCGTGCTTTCCTTTATTTTGCTTATCCAACGGATATTTCAGGCTCTAAAGTTTGGGCATATTTGGGAGGTGAAAGCACAGTAGATGGATATACAGGAGAAACAGCTTTGGCGCTTGCAACAGGAGCTAAAACAGGAACAAGTGTCGAAGCAGCTTTACAATCAGCTACAAGTGGCTGGGCAGGTGCAGAAGGTTTATTTAGTTTCAATAATATGCTTATTGGTGCTATCCCTGGGTCTATTGGAGAAACCTCTGCTGTAATGGCTCTTCTTGGAGCAATTATTTTGGTAGTTGCTGGTGTAGCTAGTTGGAAGATAATGGCAAGTGGCATAGTTGGAGCTTTAGTAATGGGATTTATTTTTAATGCTATTGGCTCTACTCCTTTTATGGAAATGGCACCTCATTATCACTTGATTATGGGTGGTTTTGCCTTTGGAATTGTCTTTATGGCAACTGACCCCGTATCGGCTGCACAAACTGAAAGAGGTAAATGGATATATGGATTTTTTATAGGGCTTCTTACAGTTCTTATCCGTGTATTTAATCCTGCTTATCCAGAGGGAATTATGCTTGCCATTCTTCTTATGAATGTGTTTGCTCCTCTGATAGATTTTTATGTAATTCAAGCTAATAAAAACCGTAGATTAAAAAGAAGCCATGTCTAAAGAATCCAATGCATATATCATAACTTTTGCAGTAATAATGATTGCTGTCATTGCTGCAACACTAGGCTTTGCTAAAGAATTCTTAAAAGAATCACAGACACAAGCCATAAACTTAGACACTCAGAAACAAATTTTGAGTGCAATTGTTCCACTTTCTGAAGTAGGCGAAACGGGCGAGCAAGTCAATGCCTATTACGCCAAACACATCGAATCTATTGCAGTAGATATAAACGGTGATGAGAAAAAAATAAATCAAGAAGGCGAACAAATTATCCCTGAAAAAGTAAGTATTCGTAAAGAATTCAAGAAAAAGGACAAAGCTGAGAAGATTCTTCCTGTCTTTAAATTTAAAGATGATGCAGGAAAAGTAACTGCTTATATCTTACCTGTTTATGGAAACGGTCTTTGGGATAATATTTGGGGCTATATTGCTTTAGAGCCAAATATGAAAACTGTAAAAGGTGCTGTTTTTGACCACAAAGGAGAAACTCCTGGGCTAGGCGCACGTATTGCTGATACAGAAGTAGAAAATCGTTATCAAGGCAAAACTATCTATAACGAAAAAGGTGAACTTGCTTCTATCGAAATGATTAAAGGAGAGCAAAACCCTGCTGACAAAATCACAGAACATACAGTAGATGGTCTTTCGGGAGCTACAATCACAGCTCGTGGTGTAAATTCAATGTTGGAAAATTATTTTACTTTATACGAGAATTATATTCAGAAAGTAAAAAAATCTTCAGCAAATAATGTTTCTTCACTTGAAAATGTAGCTCTAGTAAAGTAGAGTATCAAAAAACAGAAAATTTAGATTTAATTAAAATATTATAAATTTATTGAATATATTTCAATAAATACAACTATAACATTCTATGGCAACAGAAACAGCTAAATCTATGGAAGCTACCGTAGTCAAGAAAAAATCGGAAGATTTATTCTCAAAACGCCGTCGTCGTTTGGTAGCAGACCCACTAGACGATTCGAATCCAATTACAGTACAGGTTTTGGGTATTTGTTCGGCTCTTGCCGTTACTGCCAAAATAGCTCCTACACTTGTTATGGCAACAGCCGTAATGATAGTAGTAATTGGTTCAAACGTAATCGTATCATTATTGCGTAATGTAATTCCAGGTCGTATTCGTATCATTGTTCAGCTTGCCGTAGTGGCAATGCTTGTAATTTTGGTTGATCAAGTTTTGAAGGCCTATTTTTATGACCTTGCCAAAATTGTTGGGGTTTATGTAGGTCTTATCATTACAAACTGTATTATCATGGGACGTTTGGAAGCCTTTGCAATGGGTAACAAGCCTTATGACTCGGCTCTTGATGGCTTCGGTAGTGGCTTAGGTTATGCTTGGGTTATCTTAGTAGTTGCTTTCTTTAGAGAATTATTTGGTTCTGGTACTTTACTTGACTTTCCAGTTAAAGAAATGCTTGGTTTAGGATTTATTCCAAACAATGGACTTATGACTAACCCAGTTGGTGCATTTATCATTATTGGAATTATTATTTGGGTACAACGCTATTTCAATGGTTATGTAGAAGACCATTAATTTATTCTTTTAAATTCTTATTAAAATACAAACTACATAACTTCATTAAAAAAATGGATTACATAAATATACTTATTCGTTCGATTTTTATCGAAAATATGGTTTTTGCTTACTTTTTAGGAATGTGTTCCTATCTAGCCGTTTCTAAAAAAGTTTCAACAGCTATGGGGCTTGGTCTTGCAGTAGTTTTTGTTTTGGGCGTTACTTGTCCTGCTAACTACTTAATTCAAGAATATTTACTTAAAGAAGGCGCATTAGCTCCAGTTTTGGGTGAAGAGTTTGCAAAAGTAGATTTGAGTTTCTTACAGTTTATTACTTTTATTGCTGTAATTGCATCTATTGTACAGCTCGTAGAAATGGTCATTGAACGTTTCTCTCCTGCTTTGTATGGTGCATTAGGAATTTTCTTACCTCTTATTGCTGTAAACTGTGCTATTTTGGGTGGCTCACTCTTTATGGTTCAGAAAGAATACGATCTTGCTCAGTCAGTTGTTTATGGTATTGGGTCTGGTATTGGTTGGTGGATTGCAATTATTGCACTTGCTGCTATTCGTGAGAAAATGAGATATTCAAATGTTCCTGCGCCTTTGCGTGGTCTTGGTATTACATTTATCATTACAGGACTTATGGGGCTTGCTTTTATGTCTTTTATGGGCATTACACTATAAGATTTTCAGATATTAGATTATAAAAATAATTTAATATTCTGTTTGATATATAAAAAACTACTCTCTTTTAATAAAGAAAGTAGTTTTTTTTATGACTAAAATAAAAATATAATCTACAAAGAATTACTGACAGCATAGTAAGAAATTAGCTTCGGTGTTCTTCGAAATCTGTTTCATGTAAAAGACACCAATTTTACGACAAAACCTAATTATTTTACTTCTAAATTAAGTTTATTCCCTCTTTTAGATGTTATATTATATCTTTTTGTAGAATATTTATTTATATTATATCGCTGCTCTTATCAAAAATTTGTATTTTTGTAGTCAAAATGCTCATAAGTAAGAATCTGAAATTAAAAATGAGCTACTAATTATACGACTTAAAGTAAATTTTTTTATAAATTGGATATTCAACAAGATGTCATTACTGTTTCTTCAAGTAGTAATGTAAATGGTCAATCACAAGGACAAGCTACTAATAAGCAAAATTCTCAATCTATACTTTCAAAGTCTAATGATGATTCTTTTAACCCTAAAAAAATCTTATATATACTTTGGAAAAATAAATTCTTTATTGTTTTTTGTATTGGTGTCGCAATTTCTATTGCTTGGTGGAAAACATACTATGCTACTCCTATCTATACAATAGGTGCATCGCTTCAAGTAAAAGACAATAGACAATCATCGTCTCCTGTTGCACTGCTCTATTCACAAGATATGTTTGGAGATAGTAAGCGTTTGTCTGCTGAAGTAAAGTTTATACGTTCCTATCCATTCATAAAAAGAGTTTGTGAAAAAATGGATCTTCGAGTGTACTATTATCAAGAAGGTAATATTCGTACAACTGAGATTTATCCTGCACAACATGCTCCTTTCGAAGTGATTATAAATATTGATGCTGATAGCAATTTAGTAGAACTTCCAAATTATAAAATCAAGTTTGAAGATGAAAAAACATTTCTTCTTATCAACTCTCATGAAGAATGGGAGAGTGCTCGTTCGTATAAATTTGGAGAAACTATATCTGAAAGTAGTACTACATTTAAGATATTGAATAAAAATTTAATAAAAGAAACTATTTATGGATTTTATTTTACAAATCCATCTTCTTTGGCTAGGAATTTTTTAGGGCGTTTATCTGCTTATGCTGAGGAAGATGCTTCTTTGATTCGATTAAATTTGGTTTCTTCTGTACCTGAACGAGCTAGTGATTTTATCACAACTGTAATGCAAGAATATATTGCTTATGGACTAGAAGATAAAAATTTAGAGGCTGTCCGTACTATTGATTTTATCGACAAACAATTATCTCAGATTAGAGATTCTTTATTTTTAATAGAAGATAAAATACAAAACTTTAAATCTAATAATAAATTTATTGTAGGTGAAGATGCCATAGGTCGTAATTTGGAGCAATATACATCTCTAGAAGAAGAAAGCAGGAAGTTACAAATGAAAAGTAAATACCTTGATTATCTGATAACCTATATAAAGGAAAATGATAATTATAAAGGAATTACTACACCAACAGCAGTAGGTGTAGAAGATGGTATGGCTAATACATTAATTGGAAGGTTAGTAGATTTACAAATACAAAGAGAGGTATTTTTAGAAAAAGGAAGCTCAAAAAATCCTTTTTTAGTAGAAATTAATATAGAAATAGATAAAATAAGAGAATCTTTATTAGAACACTTAAATAATACAAAATTAAATGATAAAATAGCTGCTGAGGATATAAAAAGTCGTATTAATATCCTTAATAATCAAATGAACTCGTTGCCAAGCGCAGAACGTAAATTAGTAAATATTAATCGTCTTTATACAATTAATGAAGAGATTTATATTTTATTACTTAACAAGCGTATGGAAGCCAGTATAGCGCAAGCTGCAGCTAGGGAAGAAAGTCAAATATTAGAGCCTCCATTTAATTACGGTGCCATATCTCCAAATGCTACACAAAACTATACTATAGCCTTGTTAGTAGGGCTATTCATCTCATTTGGTTTTATTTATCTTAAAAATTACTTTAGAAATACTATTGAAACTTTAGATGAAATAAAAAGCATTTCTAGTGTTCCTATATTAGGATTAGTAACACACTCTAAAAAGAAAAAACAAGTAAAAAACACACCTTTAGTACATGAGCAACCTAAATCAGCTCTTGCAGAGGCGTTTCGTTCTATACGTTCAAATTTATTATTTTTGATGGGACGTGTAGATAAAACAAATACTCTTATGATTAGCTCGTCTATATCAGGGGAGGGAAAATCATTTTGTTCTGCAAATATTTCTATTTCTTTAGCTTCAACAGGCAAACGTACTGTTCTTATTGTAGCAGATATGAGAAAGCCCCAAATGTATGTACCTATGCCAAATGATAAATATAATAAAGATGGCTTGAGTACTTACTTGATAGGAAGTAAAAATTTAGATGAGGTTATACAATCCACTTCACTAGAAAATTTAGATGTAATTTCTTCAGGAGCTGTGCCTCCAAACCCTGCTGAGCTTCTAATGGGAGTAGCTATGGATGAACTTATAGAAAAATTAAAAAAACATTATGATTATATTATAATAGATACACCTCCTTTAGGGTTAGTAAGTGATGCTCTTATTTTGGGTAAATATGCTGATGCAACAGTATATATTGTTCGTCAAGATAGAACTCCAATAGAGAAATTGAAAGGATTAGAGCGTATCTATGCTGAGCAAATGCTTCAAAATGTAGGAATTATTTTCAATGACGTAAAGGCTCAAGGTGTTGGGGTGTACGGTTATGGTTCTTATGGAGGATATGGTTCTTATGGCTACTATGAGGTAAATGATACAGATTTGCCTTGGTGGAAACAAATTATTAGTAAGATAAAAAAATAAGTTTTAGGCTAACATAAAAAATGAAATTGTGTATTTAGTTAGTTTTTTCGAACTGACGAAGTACTTTTTTCAGCAACCTCTGATAATTTTCATTTCAGAGTAAAAGGAATACAGAGGTTATTGTAAACCTAAAAAATAAGTTATAATGCGAATAAGGAGTTAAAATTCAGTTAGAATTATGAATGCA
>PFKD01000175.1 GCA_002784125.1 Flexibacter sp. CG_4_10_14_3_um_filter_32_15 | reverse complement strand
ACAGACTTGAACAAAATACAAGATGGCATTTGTCGCTAAAAAGTCGGAAGACCCAGAAAAATAAATAAATAAAAACACCACAACATATAATGAACATTACCAAAATAACAAAAGTCCTTATTGCCAATCGTGGCGAAATTACGCTTCGAATCATTCGCTCTTGCAAAGAAATGGGTATCAAAACCGTAGCTGTTTTTAGTGAAGCTGACCGCCAAGCTCCTCATGTTCGTGCTGCCGATGAAGCCATTTGTGTAGGTGCGCCTCCTTCTTCTGAATCCTACCTTCGTGGAGATAGAATTATCGAAGCTGCCAAAACCACAGGCGCACAAGCTATTCACCCTGGATATGGATTTTTGTCAGAAAATGCAGATTTTGCACGAAAAGTAAAAGCAGCAGGACTTATTTTTATTGCGCCTTCTCCAAAAGCGATTGAGGTAATGGGAAGTAAGTTGGCTGCCAAAAATGCCGTTTCGAAATATGATATTCCAATGGTTCCCGGAATTAACCATGCTGTTGAGGATATTGCAGAAGCAAAAAAAGAAGCTGCACAGATTGGCTATCCAATTTTGGTAAAAGCAAGTGCAGGAGGAGGAGGAAAAGGAATGCGTGTCGTGGAAAAGGAATCAGAATTTGAAGAGCAAATGAAACGTGCAGTCAGTGAAGCGCAATCGGCTTTTGGAGATGGTGCTGTTTTTATTGAAAAATATATTGGTTCGCCTCGTCATATCGAAATTCAGATTTTAGGAGATACGCACGGAAATATTTTATATCTTTTTGAAAGAGAATGTTCAATTCAACGTCGTCATCAAAAGGTAGTTGAGGAAGCTCCTTCGGCTGTCGTTGATGATAAAATGCGTAAGGCAATGGGTGAAGCTGCCGTAAATGTAGCTAGAGCGTGTAATTATTACGGTGCTGGAACGGTAGAGTTTATTGTAGATGAAGATTTGAATTTTTATTTCTTAGAAATGAATACTCGTCTGCAAGTAGAACATCCAATTACAGAGCAGATTACAGGAATTGATTTGGTAAAAGAGCAAATCAAAATTGCAGAAGGAAGAGAAATTTCCTTCAAACAAGAAGACTTGAAAATTAATGGTCATGCAATAGAAGTGCGTGTGTATGCAGAAGACCCAGCCAATAATTTCTTGCCAAATGTTGGAAAAGTAGTTGAGTATCAAACCCCAAAAGGTTTGGGAGTTCGTGTAGATGATGGTTTTGAGGAAGGGATGGAAGTGCCTATTTTTTATGATTCAATGATTGCCAAACTTATCACTTTTGGAGCAGATAGAGAAGAAGCAATGGACAGAATGATAAGAGCGATTGACGAATACAAAATTTCTGGAATTCAGACAACGCTACCTTTTTGTAAATTTGTGATGCAACATGAGGCTTTCAGAAGTGGAAATTTTGATACAAAATTTGTAGAGCGTCATTTCAAACCTGAATATTTAGATGCCGATACTTCAAAAGAAGAAGACGAAATTGCTGTGGCGATTGTAAGTCAGCTTTTAGAAAATGGAAAAGGTAAGAATAGTGTCGTTGCTGATTCTTCTGAAAAAAATACTAATTCTGGTGGAATGAGTGATTGGAGAAAAAAACGTAGCGTTTTTTAAATAAAAATTTTCTTTTTTTTGTGCGATTCATTCACTATTCTGTAATTTATAATTCGTAATTTTTCAAAATGTATACTATTTTCTCACAAAAAGAAATCAAAGAAAAACTACTCATCTTTTTACCTAAAGAAATTCCTAATTATGCTGAAAAAATAAAAGCTATTCAGAAATTTCAAAAGGCAATTTTGAGCAGTAAAATCAAAACAACGAAAGAAGAAAGTTTGCAAGCTGATTTCTTAAATCTTTTTTTTGGAGAAATTTTGGGCTACGATTATCAAAATCCTAAAAATTGGTCGCTAGAAAAAGAACTCAAAAGCAAAACTGACCAAACGAAGGTAGATGGTGCATTGGGTTACTTTTCTATGCGTGATAATACAGAAAATAATCAAAAACCAATTCAAAACATAGATGTAAGAGCAATCATCGAACTCAAATCTGCCAATTATAATTTAGATAAACCTCAATATCGAAAAGATTTTAAGGGTTCGGCTGTTGCACAGGCTTTTTCGTATGTCAGCAAACAGGGTGGAAATTGTAAATGGGTACTGGTGTCTAATTTTTTGGAAATCCGTTTGTATGCTTCTAATGACCAAAGTCGTTACGAAAAGTTTGATATTTTAGAGCTAGACCAAGACCAAAATTTTAGATGGTTTTATTTCTTGCTTTCTAAAGAACGACTATTCAAAAAAGATGCGATTTCACCTACTCTGCATCTCTATCAAAATAAATTAGAGAAAGAAGAAAATATAACCAAAGAATATTACGCACATTATAGCGAACTGCGTGTACATTTTTTGCAACATTTGATTGAAAACAATCCACATCAAAACCCTTTTGATTTATTAGAATATACTCAATTAATCATAGATAGACTTGTTTTTGTGTGTTTTGTAAAGGATTTAGAACTGATTTCTATTTTCATTTTGGATAAATTACAGAAAAGTGTAAAAGAATTATACGACCGAAAACAAGAAAAATTTTGGCACGAACTCTTAGATTTTTTTGATGCTTTGGATAAGGGATTTAATGGAAGAGTGCCTGCTTTCAATGGTGGACTTTTCAAAGAAAAAGAAGAGCTAAAAAAGATACATGTAAAAAATAGTGCTATAAATAATCTATTTCAACTCACAAAATACGATTATCAAAGCGACTTGAATGTCAATATTTTAGGGCATATTTTCGAACAATCCCTTTCAGATATTGAAGCCTTAAAAGAACAAATTGCTCAAACAGGAAATGTAACGCTAAACGAAAAACAACTTTCACTACGCAAAACCAATGGTATTTTTTATACGCCTGAATACATTACCCAGTATATGGTAAAAGAATCGGTTGGAGTTTGGTTGGAGGAAAGAAAAGAAGAGCTTTTAGAAAAAAATACGTATTCTGTTGAAAAAAAACAGTTTTGGCTAGACTATAAAACGCAATTAGAATCTATCAAAGTGCTTGACCCTTCTTGTGGTTCGGGGGCTTTTTTGGTACAAGTCTTTGATTTTTTGTGGGCAGAATGGCAGATTGTAATTCGTGAAATTGAAAAATTTAATACAAAAAATGAGGCTAATTCATCAAAAACAGCACAGTCATTAAATTTAGTAGTTTCTTCTGATGAATTTTCGGAAGATAAAATAAAAAAACATATTGTAAGTAAAAACCTTTTTGGTGTAGATTTGAATTTTGAGAGTGTCGAAATTACTCGTCTTGCTTTATGGCTCAAAACGGCTTCTAAAAAAGAAACATTAGCCGACCTTTCGCCTACCATAAAGCGTGGCAATTCTCTAATTTCTGACAAAGCGATTTCAAATTTTGCTTTTGATTGGAAAACCGAGTTTTTACACGGCTTTGATGTCATTGTTGGAAATCCTCCGTATGTGAGTCATGAGCGTATCGAACACAAAAGTTATTTACAAAAAAATTATCAAACTTTTGAGGCTTTTGGCGATTTGTATATTTTGTTTTATGAAAAAGCGATTTCTTTATTAAATTCAAAAGGAGTTTTGAGTTTTATTACTTCCAATTCATTTTTAAAAGCTGAATATGGCTCTTCTTTAAGAAATTTAATTTTAGAAAATCATCATATTTTACAACTTATCAATTTAGAAGGTTCAAAAATATTTGAAGATGCAACAGTAAGTCCGATTATTCTTATTTCAAAAGAAAAAACAGGAAAAGAACCTAAAGAAATTAGGGTTTTGAATCACTCTTTTTCTATAAATAATGCTATTTCTTTTGACAATTTTGTAAAAGAAAATCAATTTTATTATCCCTCTACACAAACGAATTTTTGGACATTAAAATCAACTAAAGAAATCGAACTTTTGGCAAAAATAAAAGGAAATCATAAAACGTTAGAAAACTATGAAACCAAAATTCGTTTGGGAATTGCCACAGGTGCAAATGAGGTTTTTATAATTGACGAAGAAAAGCGACAAGAATTTTTGAAGAAAAATTTTAAAAATAATGAAATTATAAAACCTGTTTTGAGGGGAAGAGATATAAATAGATATAGGTATGAGTTTGCAAATTTGTATGTTTTGCTTACGCCTAATGAAATTGATGTCAAAAATGAATATCCAGATATTTATAATTATTTGGATAGTTTTGATGAAAATTTTAAAAATAGAGGGGCAAAAGGCAAACATTGGACAAATTTGAGAGCAACTTCCTTTTTAGAAGATTTTAAAGAAGAAAAAATAATTTGGATAGAATTGAGCAATCAAGGGCGTTTTGCACTATGCAAAGAAGAAATTTATTTACTCAATTCGGCTTATTTTCTTATTCCTCCAAAAGAGTTTGAAAGCAGCTATATTTTGGCTATTCTTAATTCAAAACTTATTCAATTTTATCTAAAATCTATTGCCAATACAAGTGGGGCAGGAACAAGTCGTTGGATAAATCAATATGTCAAATCATTTCCTATTCCTTTTATTCCTTTAGAAAATCAGAAAGAAATTTCAGAAAAAGTAACTCAATTTTTAAAAATTCAATCAAAAATTGAAAAACAAAATAAAGGTTTTATTCAACTTCTAAAAACTGAATTTGAAGAAAAAATAAATACAAAAAAATTAGAAAAATGGATTGACTTAAAAACAAAAGCATTTATTCAAGAAATCACACAAAAAGAAATTTTATCTTTAAAAAAGAAAAAAGAATGGCAACAATTTTTTGAAGATGAAAAAAAAATAATTGTATCTCTTTATCAACAATTAAATCAATTAGATAGCCAAATAGACACTCTTATCTTCGAATTATACCAAATAAATCAAGAAGAAAAACAAATTATTTTTGATAGCTTAGATTAAAAAAAATATGTCAGTTTCTAAAAATTACGAAAAATCACTACAAAAAACAAAACCCTATAATTTAAAAAAGTATTTTGCATTTATCTGTATTCAAAATCCTATCAACCGACAGCTCAGCGAAGCTAATCCTTAACCAGTCAGTTCCAGTATTTTCATTTATAATTAATTATTCACAATTCACAATTTTCCCCATGCGTTTACATCGTAATTTAGTTTTGGCTCTTATCGAATCGCTTTCTCAAATTTTCAATCAAAAAAAACAGGCTGATAAAATTGTTGCCATTACATTAAAACAAGACAAACGTTGGGGCGCAAGAGATAGAAGTTTTGTAGCAGAAACCATTTACGAAATTGTACGTTGGAAACGTTTGTATGCAAAATTAGCAGGTTTAGAAAATGCCTATCAAAATGATAGTTATTCTACTCAAAATCTATTTCAGCTTTTTTCTATTTGGACAATCTTAAATGAAATTGAATTACCAACTTGGGACGAATTTGAAGGAATAAAGTATGATAAAGAAAAAATAAATCAGAGTTACAAAGAGCTTCAAGAAATCCGAAAATTTAAAGAATCTATTCCTGATTGGTTGGATAATTTGGGAGAAACAGAATTAGGAAATGATATTTGGACAAAAGAAATTGCTGCGCTGAATAATCAAGCACCTGTTGTTTTGCGTGTCAATACTTTAAAAACTAGTGTCGATAAACTTCAAAAACAGCTTTCAGAGCAAAATATTGAAACTAAAAAAGTAGCAGCTTATCCAGATGCAATTCAGTTAGTACAGCGAAAAAGTATTGTCAGAAATGCGTTATACAAAGATGGTTTTTTCGAAATTCAAGATGCTTCTTCACAGCTTATCGCTCATTTTTTAGATTTAGAAAGTGATAGTCAAGATAAAAATAAGAAAGGCTTACAAATCATTGATACGTGTGCAGGTGCAGGAGGAAAATCGCTTCATATCGCTTCTCTTTTACAAAATAAAGGACAAATAACGGCAATGGATATTTATGAAAATAAACTCATTGAACTAAGAAAACGAGCCAACCGTGCAGACGTTCATAACATCAAAACGCATACTATAAAAAGAGAAGGTCAGAAAATTAATTACAATCAATTTAGTCAGTTTCATAATTCGGCTGATAGAGTTTTGATAGATGCGCCTTGTAGTGGTTTGGGGGTTTTGAGTAGGAATCCTGATGCAAAATGGAAACTTAGTCTTGCCTTTTTGGAAGAAATAAAACAAACTCAACAAAATATTCTACAAGAATATTCAAAAATGACCAAAAAAGGTGGAAAGCTAGTTTATGCAACTTGTTCGATTCTTCCTTCTGAAAATCAAAAGCAAGTAGAAACGTTTTTGAATAGTGAAAATGGAAAAGATTTTAAATTGATTGAAGACAAAAAAATACTTTCGCATCAGACTGGTTTTGATGGATTTTATATGGCTTTGTTGGAGAAGTTGTAATTTATTGTAACGGGTGCATAACAAATTAGCTACGCTGCTCTTCGGGTGTCGCTTAGTCAATTTGTATTACGTAGGGAAAAGACAAGCCTTTTCCTTCCATACAGGTATTTTTTTGATACCAACAGCTAGTTTAGAAAAAGGCAAACCTTTTCCCTACTAAAAACGACATTTTGAGATGCGCCTTGCCTAATTAGTTTGACAAAATACAGAATAATTACAGATTCATTTTTGTAAAAATAGTTAATCAATCAAGAAAACAAGTTTCAGTCTTCAGAAACTACTTTTTGATAATCCTATTTTATAACTACTTTTGATTCCTTAAACAGAATGCACAAAAAACGAAATGTATAAAAAATTTCTTTCTCAAACAGCCATTTATGGACTTACTGGAATAATTAGTAGATTACTAAACTATTTACTTACACCTTTCTACACAGGAATTTTTCTTCCTGACGAGTATGGTGGTATGTCTGTTTTTTATGCTTATGCTGCGCTTCTCAATGTGATTTATACACACGGAATGGAAACGACTTATTTTCGTTTTATAGCTAAAAATGAGGAGAACGAAATAGAAAATAAAAACAACCCTTCAGCTAAAAATGGAAAGCCTTACAATCTTTCTTTAAGTTCTGTTTTGTTTACTTCGCTCATTTTGAGTTCTTTGATGTGGATTTTTGCTCAACCAATAGCTACTTTTTTAGAATATCCAAATAATGCACAATTTGTAAAATGGTTTGCTGGTATTATTGCCATTGATGCTGTCGTTGCGATTCCGTATGCACGTTTGAGAGCCGAAGGAAAAGCGATGAAGTTTGCCTCTCTTCGAATGACAGTTATTGTTCTTACTCTTTTTCTCAATTTTTTCTTTCTTTATTTTTGCAAAAATAGTGTCGAAGGAACACAGTTTTTATTTTTTCAAGATTATGCAAAGCTAATTTATGACCCAGAAATTGGTTTGGGTTATGTTTTTTTAGCCAATTTGATTGCAAACTCTTCTGTTATTCCGTTATTATGGAAAGAATTTAAAGATTTTAGTTTTACATTTAATTGGAAAAAGAATTGGGCAGATTTCAAACCTATGCTTATTTATGCCTATCCGTTGCTTTTTGCAGGAATTGCGTATGCCATTAATGAAGTAATTGATAGAAGTTTATTACAAAAATGGCTTCCAGATAATTTTTATGAAGACAAATCTTCCATGGATGCAGTAGGAATTTATTCAGCCTGTTACAAACTTTCTATTTTTATTACTCTTGCCGTTCAAGCCTTTAAATATGGTGCAGAGCCATTTTTTTTCTCACAAGCAAGTCAGAAAGATTCCCCCAAAACATTTGCTACTATTACTCATTTTTTTACGATTGTTTGTGTTTTGATGATGCTAGGAGTGAGTTTGAATATGGAATGGATAGCCAATATTTTTATCACAAATAAAGCCTATCACGAAGGACTTTTTATTGTTCCAATTCTGCTTTTGGCAAATATTTGTTTGGGATTATATTATAATTTTTCGGTTTGGTTCAAGGTTTCTGACCGTACACATTTTGGACTTTGGATAAGTCTTGCAGGTGCAGCTATTACGATTAGTTTCAATTTTATTCTGATTCCTTTTTATGGCTATTTTGGAAGTGCGATTGCTACTTTTTCTTGTTATTTTACGATGGCAGCTTTGTGTTATCTTTTGGGACGAAAATACCAACCTATTCCTTATCCAATTTTGAAAATGATTTTGTATTTAGGAATTTCTACAACGCTTATTTTTGTTTGTTTGAATATAGAATGGACAGGATTTTGGCAAAAACATTTGATTCAAAATGGATTGCTTGTGTTGTTTTTAGCTGTTACTATTTTGGTAGAATATCGCACTTTTAGGAAATTGAAGAAGGTAGAATAATTTAATTATCAATTATGATTTAGATGGTAATGCCTTTGTTGGTGTCTTACCAACGACAAGAATTAATACCTTTTCAAACTCTATCTTTTTTAGACGTTTGGAAAGGTAATTTTTTGTAATTTTACAATCAAAAGTAGCAGACAGCTTCCAAGCTGTCTCTAGTAATAAATATTTTTTACGACACTTGAAAAGTGTCGGCTACAGAAATACAATATATGCAACTTCTTCGATTAGAAATAAAAGGATTTAAAAGTTTTGGCGATAAAGTAACCATTCGTTTTGACGAAGGTATTACGGGTGTCGTAGGACCAAATGGCTGTGGAAAATCAAATATTATTGATGCTATGCGTTGGGTTTTGGGCGAACACCGTACTCGTCATTTACGCTCCGATAAAATGTCGAATATTATCTTTAATGGAACAGCTAAAAGAAAGGCTGCCGATGCTGCCGAAGTTTCATTGTATTTTGATAATCATAGACAACTTTTGCCACCAGAATACAAAGAAGTTTGCATTACAAGACGTTATACTCGTTTGGGTTCTAGTGAATATTTTTTGAATGGCACGCCTTGCCGTCGAAAAGATATTACCAATCTTTTGATGAATACTGGTGCAACTTCAAATAGTTATGCCATTATTGAGCTAAAAATGGTCGATGATATTCTGACCGATAGAGAAGATGCAAGAAAGGTAATGTTTGAAGAAGCTGCTGGGGTGGCTCAATTTAAACAACGCAAAAAAGAAACACTAGCAAAACTAGAAGCTACTTTATCCGATTTGGAACGTGTAGAAGATTTGATGCACGAGATAGAAAAAAATATGAAAGGTTTGGAACGTCAAGCCAAACAAGCCGAAAAGTATTTTTCTACAAAAGAAGCCTACGAAAAGTTTAGTATTGCTCTTGCAAAACGTCAAGTAAAATCTAACTCTGATGATTTTGTAGATTTGAACAATCAAATCAATGAGATTTTACAGCAAAAAAAAACATTAACACAAGAACAAGAAGATTTAGAAAAATCTATTGAAGACCAAAAAAATACAGCAACAGAACAAGAAAAAATTATTGCAGAAAAGAAACGTTATTTGTCTTCACAGATAGAAAAAATAAATCATATTCAAAACGAAAAGGTCAGAAACGAAGACAGAACACAGTTTTTGAGTCGTAATCGTCAGCAAATTGAAGAGCAATTATTGGAAGATGAAACTGGGACGAAACAAGCAGGAAGTAGTTTGGAGAGTTTGCAGCAAAATCTTGAAAGTCAAGAAAAACAGTTTTTGGAAACTCAAGCCGTTTTAGAAAATTTCAAAAAATCACATTCCGAAGAAAAAGTAAGAACTGAAAATTTGCGTTCTGCGATGCAAGCAGCACAAGAAAAATTCAAGACACTTCAAAATGATATTCTTATTCTTCAAAAAGAAATTGAATTAAAAGAAAATCAACAAAGTGGTTCAAAACAAGAAAATGACCAGATTGCACTAGATTTTTCTGGTCAAGCTGATGAATTACAAACGACATTAAAGAAAGTTCAAGAAATTGAAAATGATTTAAAAACGAGAACAAACGAAATTTCTGAACTAGAAAAAATTGAAACCGAAAGAACGCAAAAAATAAATTCTCTCACTACTCAAATTGAATCTTTAAAAGAACAAATAGGAACAAAACAGCGAAAAGAAAGCAGTTTGAAAGCCGAACAAAATCTTACCAAATCTTTAGTAGAGAATATGGAGGGTTTTTCGAATGCGCTCAAGTTTCTCAATAAAGATGAATCTTGGTCTGAAGAAGCCGTTTTATTGGCTGATATTTTTACGGCACAAGAGGAATATAACGATGCACTTTTTTCAATTTTAGAACCCTATCTCAATTTTTATGTCGTTCAGACAGAAGAAGAAGCACGAAAAGCAATTTCATTATTGACAGAAAATGAAAAAGGAAAAGCAAACTTTTTTGTCTTGGAAAAATTAGAAAATGGTATTCCAAATCTTCCTCCGATTGATAATGCTGTTGCAGCTTTGGCAGTTATTCAGTTTGATGAATCGTATAAAAAACTCGCTTATTCACTTTTTCATAACGTTTATTTTAGTGAAAATGACAATTCGAATGATGTTGAAGGTTTTACGATTGCGCTCAAAAATGGGCAGTTTGTAGCTCGTGCTGGTGGAAACTGGACAGGTGGAAAAGGAAAAGAAAATTCAAATCAAAATTCTCAACTTGGTAGAAAACAGCGTTTAGAGGAATTAGACAAAGAAATTATACATCTTGAAAATGAAATTTCTGTTTTAGAAAATCAAAGACAAGATTTTTTAAGTCAGATTGAAAATCTAAACGAACAATCTAAGTTTGAAGAGTTACGAAATTTAAAAAATGAAACTAACCACGTTTCACAACAAAAAATTTCACTCCAAGCAAAAGCCGAACAGATGCAAGAAAATGTTAGGCGAAGCGAAGAGCGAAAACAAGCAGCCCAAGAACGTTTGAGTATTTTGGCAGAACAAATTGAAAAATTAAAGCCAAAAGTAAGTCAGAAAAAAGAAGAAGTCATCGAAGCCGAAAGAGCCTATTATGATTTGAATGATAAATATTCTAATCAAAATGAGCGTTTTCAAGAAATTGCAGAAGAATTACAAGAAAAAAATATGTCTTTTATTCAGTTTGAAAGTAAATTAGAAAATCTCAAACAAGAAATAAAATTCAAACAAACCTCTCTTTTGACAGGAAAAGAACGCATTACACAAAGTCAGCAGCAGCTTCAAGAAATTGCAGAAGAAGTAAATCAGCTTAAAGAAAAAGTTACATTACAGATTGAAGAAATAACTTCGTTAGAAGAAATAAAAGCCGATTTGCAGGGCGATTTATCCGAAATTGAAAGTCAGTTTTACAAATTGCGTGAAGAAATAACGAGAGTAGAAAAGATAATCAAAGAATTGCAAAGACAGCGAGAAAACTGCGATACTAGAACGATGTCTTTTCAAAATAAACTCAATGAAACAAAACTAAAACTAACAGCAACAAGAGAGCGACTTTCAGCCGAGTTTGAAATCGAACTGACAGACGAACTTTTAGAAGCCAAAACAGAAGAAGACGAACTGCCAGACGAAACACTCATCGACGAAATAGAAGCAGCAAAACGTCGTTTGCAACGCATCGGAACAATAAATGCAACAGCAAAAGAGGCGTATGACGAAATAAAAGGCAGACATGATTTTATTACAGAACAGCGAGGCGACCTTTTCGATGCTCAAAAACTTTTAGAAGATACGATTGCAGAGCTTGATGATGCTGCCAAAACAGCCTTTTTAGATGCTTTTAATCAGATAAGAGAGAATTTTATTCGTGTTTTTCGTTCTCTTTTTTCAGAAGAAGATAATTGTGATTTGACTTTGACAAACCCTGAAGACCCACTTTCTTCAAAAATTGAGATTATTGCACAGCCAAAAGGCAAGCGACCTCTTACCATAAAACAGCTTTCTGGAGGAGAAAAAACGCTGACAGCCGTTGCGCTTTTGTTTGCACTTTATCTGTTGCGACCTGCGCCTTTCTGTATTTTTGATGAAGTAGATGCGCCTTTAGATGATGCAAATATTGATAAATTCAATAGAATTATTAAGAAGTTTTCAGAAGAAGTACAGTTTATTATCGTTACCCACAACAAGCGCACCATGGTAAGTACAGATGTCGTTTATGGCGTTACGATGCCTGAAATTGGTGTTTCGAAAGTCTTGCCTGTGAATTTGAAAGGGATTTTGGTGGAGTAAAATTCATAAAAATCAAAATTTTAAACTTAGAATAGCTTTTTTACGTTGATTGAGATATATTAAACATAATTTAAAAATGAATACAAAAATTTTATCAATCGATTTTCCCTCAGATATTCTATTAGCTTTAAATAGTTCTGAAAGTGAATTAAAACAACAAATCCAAATTTCTTTAGCCATTCGATTATACCAAACTGAAAAACTAACGATTGGAAAAGCTGCACAGATAGCAGGTTTATCAAGATTAGGTTTTGAAACATTACTTTCTGAAAATAAAATTTCTATTTCTTCTTTGTCTGAAAAAGAGGTTTTTGAAGATGCTAAAAAATTAAAATAATGGAGAAAAATGGATTGGTAATAGCAGATTCTGGAGTTATTTTTTCTCTAGCTGTTTTGGATAAATTGGAAATATTAGAAGAATTATTCGATGAGATAAAAATTCCAATAGCAGTATGGAATGAAATTACACTTGATGAAACAGTCATTTATTATAATTGGAGACTTAGGAAAAGTGTATTTTTGAACAAACCTACTAAAAATTATGAGAAATTATACAGAATATAGTGCTACTCTACTCTCTT
>PFKD01000154.1 GCA_002784125.1 Flexibacter sp. CG_4_10_14_3_um_filter_32_15 | reverse complement strand
CTTCAAAAATATACTTTTCTTTTTTTTTATGCAAAATTTACCTTTTTAGTAGGGTAGAGTAAGTTTAGACCCAACCATTGGCGCAGAAATAAAGAAAACTAGACCTGCTATAATTGTTAATGATAATGAGTTAGGGCTTCTTCCCCTAAGAGTTATTGTGCCTTTAACGGATTGGAAAAAGAGGTATTCTGTAGCAAATTGGATGGTAAAAATTGAAAGTGATACTAACACGAATTTAATTAAAGTTTCTGCTGCTGATTGTTTTCAAGTTCGTTCCGTTTCTAAGGATAGATTTGTGAGAAAAATAGGTTTTGTGGATGGGGTAACTATGAAACAAATTGAAATTGCTTTACAGAATGTATTAGGAATGAATGAAAACGAGTAAAGTAAAAATAACCTCAAAACTCCAATTCTCTTTCCAAAACAACTGAATGTTAGTGTATAATTTGATAAAATTTATTGCATTTGCCTAATATATTAGGCTTTTCTTAATAAAGTCTGTTAGATTTGTATTCTAAATCCAAAAAATACAAACTATGACAACTAACCCAGCAGAAAAACAAGAAAAGAAACTTAAAGAATTTACAATTAAAGGAATTGAAAAGGGACTTATTCATATCGACGACAAAAAAGAATATGTAACTTATTTTCATCAAAATAAAAAAAGAAAATATACAAATCCAGAAGAGGAAGTACAAGTAGAAACCTATTGTAAACTTGTTTTGCATTATGGCTATCCTCAAACTCATATTTTGATGTTTGAAAGTGTCAAAATGGGTGTTTCTACAAAAGAAGCCGATATAGTGGTCTATCAAGATGAAAAATTAGAAAAACCGTATATCGTAATCGAATGTAAAAAAGAAGATATTTCAGAACTTGAATTTAAAGAAGCTGTAAAACAAGCTCTTAGTTACGCTCACGCCATTGCAGGAACAACCAAATTTGTTTGGGTTACAAAAGGAAACAAAGAAGAATTTTATAAATTCAATAAAGATAAAAAAACACAAGAAGAAACTTCAACTATTCCTTATTTTGGAGAAACCGAAGAACCAAAATACAAATTTGCTAAAAACGGCTTTTTTTATGATAAAAAAGAAGGCGTTACTACAAAAAGAATTGTAGAAGATTTAAAAGAAATTACAGAAAGCGATTTAGAAAAATTATTTAAACAAGCTCATGACGCACTTTGGGCAGGAGGAGAACTCAATCCTACACAAGCATTTGACGAATTAGACAAACTTATTTTTTGTAAAATTTGGGACGAAAGAAACACAACCGTAGGACAACCCTATCAATTTCAAGTAGCGTCTGATGAAACAGTAGAAGAACTAAAAGCAAAAATTTTCGGACTTTACGACAAAGGAAAACAAAAAGATCCAGATGTTTTTAGTAAAGATATTGACCTTTCGCCTGAAAGAATAAAAAGTATTGTAGAGTATTTTCAAGCCGTAAATCTTACAGAAACTGACCTTGATAGCAAAGGAAAAGCATTTGAAACCTTTTTAGGCTCGTATTTTAGAGGAGAGTTTGGGCAATATTTTACACCTAGAAATGTAGTAAAATTTGCCGTTGATGTTTTGCCTATTACCAATGAAACTAGAGTATTAGATACTTCTTGTGGAAGTGGTGGGTTTTTATTGTATGTCTTAGATAAAGTCAGAAGACAAGCCGATGCGTATTTTCCAAAACCAGAAGACGGAGAAAGAGCAGGTAGATTATACAATGATTGGCATAGACATTGGCACGATTTCGCTGAAAAAAATCTTTTTGGAATAGAAATAAATGACCAAATTTCTAGAGTAGCAAAAATGAATATGATTATTCACGACGACGGACACACCAACGTAGTTACTCATGACGGACTTTATGACATCGAAACAATTAGCCAACGAACAGGAAATACAGGTTTTAAAGAAAATTCATTTGATTTTATTGTTACCAATCCTCCTTTTGGTTCGATTGTAAAGCAAGTAGAAAAATCATATATGCAAATTACGGAACACCAAAAACCGTATTATAATTTGGCTATAAAGGAAGTAAATTGGATTGATAAAAAATTAAAACCAAATCATAAAACCACAGGAAGAGAAAATCAATCTACCGAAATTCTTTTTATCGAACAGGCATATCATTTTTTGAAAGAAGGAGGATATTTAGCCGTTGTTTTGCCTGATGGAATACTGACAAATAGCTCTTTGCAGTATGTCAGAAATCAAATTGAAAAAGATTTTAGAATTGTTGCCGTTGTGTCGCTTCCTCAAACGGCTTTTACTGCAACAGGGGCAGGTGTAAAATCTTCTGTTTTGTTTCTCAAAAAACTTACAAAACAAAAAACAAAAGAAATAGAAAATCTACAAGAAAAAATAGAAAAACAAATTGCTACACAAAACAATTTGAAGAAAACTATAGACAACTTACAAAAAGAAAAGAAAGAAGCTACAAAGGATTTAAAAGCAAAAGATGAAGCTACACAACTCAAGAAAAAAGAAATTACTGATGAGTACAATGAAAAAATAACGCAATTTAGAGAGCAGCTAGAAGAGCTTTATTTACAACAAAAACAAGAACAATTACCAGATTATCCTATTTTTATGGCAATAGCCGAACATATTGGATACGATGCAACAGGAAAACAAATTCCTCAAAACGACCTTGTAGAAATTACAAAAGAACTAAAAGAATTTATACAACACATAGAAAACGGAACTGAAAATTTTTTCGTCTAAGCCCTTCTACGAATGAAAATAAAATTTTTATTATTCGAAGAAGGGCATTTGATGGGAGATTAGAGCCTATTTATTATTTACCAAAAATAATGCAATTAGAGGAAAAAATAAGTAGTATATCTACAAAAAAACTAAGGGATTATATAATAAATATAGCAAGTGGAGCAACTCCTTCAATGAAGGAATCAGAAAAATATTATACTCAAAAAGAAAATGGAATACCTTTCATAAGAGTTCAAAATTTGTCTTCAAGTAATGAATTGAAAACAGATAATTTAAAGTATATAAATGAAGAAACTTACGAAAAATATTTAAGAAGAAGTCAAGTGAAAGAAAATGACTTGCTTATAAAAATTACAGGTGTGGGTAGAATGGCTGTATCTAGTGTAGCACCTAAAAATTTTATTGGAAATACAAATCAGCATCTTGTGGTAATACGAACAAAAGACCGATTAACTAGTGAAACTTTAGCAACATTTTTAAATACAGATATTGGAGAAAAATTAGCATCAAGACGTTCTACAGGTGGCACTCGTCCTGCTTTAGATTATTCGGCTTTAAAATCTATTCCTATCGTTTTTAAACCTGAAATTGTAGAAATTATAAAAAAAGCAAATCAACAAAAACAAGAAAAAGAAGCCGAAGCCAAACGACTTTTAGACAGTATTGATAACTATTTATTAGAAAAATTGGGAATTGAATTGCCAAAAGAAACCATTTCTAAAAAAATATTTTATACTTCTTTAAAGGCTATTCAAGGAAAACGTTTTGACCCTTTTTATCATAGAACTGAATTTGAAGAATTGGAAAATAGTATTGCAAGTTCAAAATACGAATTTGTCAAATTAAAAAATATAGCTAGAAAATTTCGTACAGGAACAACTCCTTCAGAAAAATTGAAACCCTATTCCCTTGGTAAAAAAGAAATAGTCTTTTTAAGAAACAGTGATTTATTACCTTTTGAAATAAGATTATCAAAAGTAAAATTTATAAAAAAAGAATTTGAAAAATTACTTACATTTTCTGAATACAATGAAATAATTATTTGTATTGCTGGTTCAATAGGAATGAATGCCGTTAATAATTCAAAAGAACAAATTGCTATAAATCAAAACATAACTTCTATAAAACTAGATAATAAAGTAGCAAACTCTTATTTTGTATCAAGTTACTTAAATTCAAAAATTGGAATAATGTTTAGTAAGCGTTCCTGTTCAGTAGCAACTATTTTGTATCTAAATAATGAAAATTTAAAAAATCTGCCTATTCCTCTCCCACCTTTAGAAATTCAAGACGAAATAGCAAATTATATTTCAGATTTGCGTAGTCGTGCTAAAGAATTGGAAAGAGAAGCAAAGGATATTTTAAAGTCAGCCAAAAAAGAAGTAGAAAAGATGATTTTGGGGAAGTAGTTTTTTATAAAAAACCCTAAGTTTCTCAAAGAAACTTAGGGTTTAAAATAGAATTAAATCAAGAAAATAAATCATCAACAGCCTTTTGAGCATCTACAAAATCAAACTCAAAACCTGCTTTTACTATCTTGTCTTCACTTGCTTTTATACTTCTCAAAACCGATTCGGCTTGTTGCCCCAAAAGCAAATACATAGCAGGTTCGGGAACGTTTGGCAAAAACAATGGTTTATCTAAAGAATTAGCAATCATACGTGTTAGTTCGGCATTTGTTACAGGATTTGGAGCAACAGCATTATAAATTCCTTCCATTTTCTTATCCTCAATCGCCTTTATAAAAATTCTACACAGGTCATCGATATGAATCCACGAAACAACTTGATTTCCATCTCCCAAAGCAGCCCCAGCCCACGCTTTTACAGGTTTTGCCATTTCTACAAGTGCGCCACCTTTATCACTCAAAACAATTCCGATACGAATAATAGAAGAACGAATATTCGAAGGCACTTCTGCATGTGCTTTTTCCCATTCTACACAAACTTGCGCCAAAAAATCCTTTCCTGCTGCGTCTTCTTCGTGTTTTAAAACTGTTTTATCACTTTCTTCAATTCCATAATAACCAATCGCAGAAGCACCGATGTACGTTTTGACGTGATGGTCTAAGACAGTTAGTTTTTCTACCAAAAGAGCCGTTGATAGGGTTCGGCTTTCCATTATTTTTTCTTTTTGAGAATCAATCCACGCCTTTTCCATGATGCCAGTTCCTGCCAAATGAATGACACAATCAGCTTTTTGGATAGCCTCTTCCTCCATTTCGCCACCTTCTACGTCCCATTCATAGACCGTAACTCCTGCAATATCTTTTCCTGAACGGCTAAGGTGCATGACTTCATAATTTCCAGCAGCTAATAAAAGTTCGGTAAGGCGAGTTCCGACAAGCCCAGAACCTCCTGTAATCAATATTTTTTTCATAAAATAAATAGAATCAAAAAATGTAGTTGTAAAAATGATTTAATAAATACTTTAACTCATTTTTTTGGAAAACGTTTTGAGTTTTATATAAATGTTTTTGGTAAGATTAGAGAGGGGAATATGAAAAATACTTTCAAGTATTTCTTGCTTTTAAAGATTATAGTCTGTACTTTTGCACCCAAATTAAATAGTAGCCTATTTAAAGAATAAGCGAAGTATTACATCAAAATTCAGCTAAAAAATATAACTAGCGTGTCTGAGAACCAATTATCTGAATCTACTAAGAAAAAAATTGCTCGTAGCTACCATCTTCAATTTGGAGGTTTTGCTCTTGTGATGCTTCTTTGTATGTTGGTATTTCAGTTTTTTGTAACTCAATATTATATTCCTCAGGTTTGGGGTGTTTATATCGGAATTACACTTTTATACTGGATTACAGGAATGATTACGTTGCGTTTTTTGGGAAGTATTAATTTTAGTTATGCCATGATGGTTTCCAAAATGGTAAGAATGCTTTTTTGTGCTTCTGTAATGCTTGCTTATGTGATGATAAGTGGCGAAGGAGTGATTAGTATGGCTTTTGTGATGCTTTTTCTATATTTTGGTTATTTATTGTTTGAAATTCGTGCATTGTTACCTAACTTGCAGCGCAATTCAGACGAACAAAGTTAGAAGTCAGAATTTAGAAGTTAGATTTAATTCAAATTACTCTATTTCTATTCCAAAATCTAATTTTAAAAAGAAATTAATTTTCAGCGTAAATTATAAATTACACTAATACGGAATCAAGTGAAGAATAACATTTTACCTTCTGTCAAATTCAACTACTTAAAAATTACTTTTTTGAGTATAATGCTTTCATTTTTTGCACTTACAACTGCAACAGCTTCTGGAGGAGATGATGGAAAACCATTTAATATTACTGAAATGATTAATCATCACATTCTTGATGCACACGAATGGCATTTTTATACTACGATAGGTGATACAGGCGAAGAACATCATGTTTCACTTCCTTTGCCTGTCATTCTTTATACAAATGGACAGTTTGATGTATTTTTGTCAAGCGAGTTTCATGCTGAAAATGGTATCGTTACAAAAGGAAATTACAAGTACAAACTAGAACACGAGCATGTTGTAGTAGTAGATGCACAAGGAAATGTGCAAAGCCATGTTCATCCAATGGACTTTTCAATTACAAAAAATGTTGCTTCAATGATGATTGCTTCGTTGTTACTTTTGTTAGTTGGGTTTAGTATTGCAGGTGCATACAAAAAACGTGAAGGACAAGCACCAAAAGGAATGCAGTCGTTCTTTGAACCTATTATTGTTTATCTTCGTGATGATTTGGCTATTCCAAACATTGGTGAACACAAATACAGAAAATATTTTCCTTATTTATTGACTTTGTTTTTCTTTATTTGGTTCAATAACCTTTTAGGACTTATTCCAACAGGAGCAAATACTTCTGGGAACATTGCCTTTACAATGACTTTAGCTGCTCTTACGCTTCTTATCACAAATATTTCAGCAAACAAGCATTATTGGAAGCATATTTTCGCCATGCCGGGAGTACCAATTCCACTTCTTATAATTATGATTCCTGTTGAGATTATTGGTATTTTCACAAAGCCAATCGCTCTTATGATTCGTCTTTTTGCTAACATTACGGCAGGACACACAATTATTTTAGCCTTAATTGGAATTATCTTTATATTCAAAAACTATATTTTGGGTGTGCCTATTGTTCCTTTTGTATTTTTGATGATGTGTTTGGAGTTATTCGTTGCTCTTTTGCAGGCATATATCTTTACACTTCTTACGGCATTATTTATTGGTCAAGCTGTTGCAGATGACCATCATTAAAAATCAGTTACCAGCTAATTATTTGATTGGATATTGATTTCTAAAAGAAATGAGTTGTTAATTATTAAAATAGAATTAGTCATTTTGTATTAATTCTAAAATCTAACTTCTAATTTCTACCTTTAATTTCGGATAAATTTCAGAATACAAGACACTTATTTTAATTTAAAACGGTAGGTTTTTTATTAAAATGTCAGTATTCATTATATATATCAATTCATTTTCATTTTCTTTTTATACTCTTTAAATTTAGATATTATGTTCGCATTTATTGCTATGTTATTGCAAGCTGTTGCTGATTATTCTGCTTATGCTGCTATCGGTGGTGGTCTTGGTGCTGGTTTGGCTGTTTTGGGTGCTGGTCTTGGTATCGGTCAAGTAGGTGGTCGTGCTATGGAAGCAATGGCTCGTCAGCCTGAGAAATTAGGTCAAATCCAAACTGCAATGATTATCGCAGCAGCCCTTATTGAAGGTGCAGCTCTTTTTGCTATCGTAGTTTCATTCCTTATCGGTGGCTGGAAATAAGACATATAAAAATGAAGTAGCAATAAATTAGTTATTGCTGCTTCGTTTTTAAATAATCTATCTAATTATAAAAAGAAACTTGTCATACACTTGTCAGACACTTCAGAGTGTCAGACAATTAAAAGTAACTTAAACTATCTAACACTTGAAAGTGTCTGATAGATAAAAAAAACATTCTGTTATCTTATGTTCTACATAAATAACAACTAAAAAAAAGAATTTAATTTAATACCTATATATTTAATCATTATGCTTCTTCAACTGAACCCACTTATTACGCCTAACGTTGGTCTTATTTTTTGGACAGCACTTATCTTTATTTTGCTTGTTGTTGTTTTGGGCAAGTTTGTTTGGCCTTCTATTACAAAAGCACTTTCAGACCGTGAGCGTTCTATCGAAGAAGCTCTAAAAGCTGCTGAAGCGGCTCGTATGGCAAAGGCAGATTTAGAAAATGAAATTGAAAAAATTCGTCAAGAAGGACGTGTTGAGCGTGAGCAAATGATGAAAGAAACACGCCAAGTGGCTGCTAAAATGGAAGAAGATGCTCGTGAAAATGCTACAAAAGAATACAACCGTATTTTGGAAGATGCAAAACGTGAAATCGACTCACAAAAAAATAATGCTATGGCTGATGTAAGAAAGCAAGTAGCTACTCTTTCATTACAAATTGCTGAAAGATTGGTAAAAGAACAATTAGGTTCTGAATCAGCACAAAAACAACTTGTAGAAACTTATTTGAATGATATTAAAGTAAACTAATTTTTTAAATTCATTTAATTTCTCTATAAAAGAATAAACTGTGCCGTTGTTGGTGTTTTAGCGACAGCGACACCAACAACAGATTAAACTAATAATAATATGTCAGATATTCGTCTTGCTTCTCGTTATGCCAAATCAGTTTTTGATTTAGCCAATGAATACTCTATTTTAGAAGAGGTGCATAATGATATGATAAATATCAAGGAAACTATTGAAGGAAGTAGAGAACTGGAAGTAGCTTTGAAAAGTCCTGTTATTAACTCTTCTAAAAAATTAGGTGTTCTCAATTCTCTTTTTGGAGGTAGCAATGATTTGACAAAGAAATTTTTTACGCTCGTAGTAAAAAAAGGACGTGAAGCAGATCTTTTTGAGGCTGCAAGACAATTTCATTTGCTTTACAATTCTCAAAAAGGAGTTGAAATGGCAGAGGTAATCACTTCTTTTCAGCTTACAGATGATTTGCGTACTTCTTTCAAAGATAAAGTACGTCAGCTTTCTGGAAAGCAAGGAGTAGAATTAAAAGAAAAAATAGATAAAGACCTTATTGGAGGCTTTATACTCAATATTGAAGGAAAACAAATCGACGAATCTGTCAAAACTCGCCTTCAAAAAATAGAACAATCTTTTGCAAAGTAGCAAATAGCTTCCAAGCTATTTATACAATTAAAAGGTCTTTTTTAAAAGACAGTTTGTAAACTGTCCTCTACATTTGTAGAAAATTTTGTACCTTTGCAATCTATTCAAAAAAAATAAAATTCAATCGTAACTGTTAAATTCACGAATAAATGGTCAGACCTGATGAAGTTTCAGCAATTCTAAGAGAACAACTCTCTAATGCAAAAACAGACGCTCAACTCGAAGAAGTAGGAACTGTACTTCAAGTAGGTGATGGTGTTGCTCGTATCTACGGACTTACAAACGCTCGTGCTGGTGAGCTTATCGAATTCAATAATGGCTTGACTGGAATGGTCTTGAACCTTGAAGAAGATAATGTAGGAGCTGTACTCTTTGGAGATTATACTAACGTAGGCGAAGGCGATTCTGTCAAATCTACTGGGCGTATTGCATCACTTAAAGTAGGTAATGGAATGGTAGGGCGTGTGGTTGATACACTTGGAAATCCTATCGATGGTAAAGGTCCTATTGAGGGCGAACTTTACGAAATGCCACTTGAGCGCAAAGCACCAGGGGTAATTTATCGTGAGCCAGTAACAGAACCTCTTCAAACAGGTATCAAAGCGATTGATGCAATGATTCCAATCGGTCGTGGTCAGCGTGAGCTTATCATTGGCGACCGTCAGACAGGTAAAACTGCCGTAGCGATTGATGCAATTATCAATCAAAAAGAATTTTATGATAAAGGAGAGCCTGTTTTCTGTATCTATGTAGCTATCGGTCAGAAAGCCTCTACGGTTGCTGGTATCGTTGCTTCATTAGAGCGTTACGGAGCTATGGCTTATACGGTTATTGTTTCGGCTTCGGCTGCTGACCCTGCTCCAATGCAATTTTTTGCGCCATTTGCTGGTGCTGCAATCGGAGAGTTTTTCCGTGATACGGGTCGTCCTGCGCTTGTAGTTTATGATGATTTGTCAAAACAAGCTGTTGCTTACCGTGAGGTTTCTCTTCTTCTTCGTCGTCCTCCAGGGCGTGAAGCATATCCGGGTGATGTATTTTATCTTCACTCTCGTCTTTTGGAGCGTGCTGCAAAAGTTATCAATGATGATAAAATTGCTCAAGGAATGAATGACATTCCTGAGTCTTTGAAAAAAGCAGGTATCGTAAAAGGTGGAGGTTCACTTACTGCACTTCCAATCATTGAGACACAAGCAGGTGATGTTTCTGCCTATATTCCAACTAACGTAATTTCGATTACAGATGGTCAGATATTCTTGGAAACTAACTTATTCAACTCTGGTATCCGTCCTGCAATTAACGTAGGTATTTCAGTATCTCGTGTAGGTGGCTCGGCTCAGATTAAGTCTATGAAAAAAGTATCTGGTACTTTGAAACTAGACCAAGCACAATTTAGAGAACTAGAAGCATTTGCAAAATTTGGTTCTGACCTTGATGCAGCTACTAAACTTGTTATTGAGCGTGGACGTAGAAATACTGAAATGTTGAAGCAAAAACAATTCTCTCCAGTAGAAGTAGAAAAACAAGTAGCTATCATTTATGCTACCACAAATGGTATTACTGATAATGTTCCTACTGAAAAAATGAAAGATTATGAAGCAAATTATCTAAGCATTTTGGAGCAAAATCACAGAAAAACATTAGACGAACTTCGTGCAGGAAAATATACGCCAGAACAAACTGACGTTCTTGCTAAAGTTGCTAAAGAAGTAGCTAAGACTTATACTCCTGCTGCTGCAAAAGCATAATATAATTCTGTATAACAGACTTCCTAGTCTGTTTTAAATAGTCAAATTTAATTTCCGTGTTCTATCAAAAATAGAACACGGTTATTCAAAAAATATAGATTTACACAGACTAAAGTCTGTGCTACAAAAGCGTTCAAAATATACTATGGCAAATTTAAAAGAAGTTCGTGGAAGGATTGTATCTGTAAAATCCACCCAGCAAATTACAAAAGCAATGAAAATGGTAGCTGCTGCAAAGCTGCGCCGAGCTCAAAATCGTATGATGCAAATGCGTCCTTACGCACAAAAATTGAGTCAAATTTTGCAAAATGTAACAGCTTCTCTTGTTGGAGATGATTTTGAAAGCGAGTATAGCCAAGTGCGTCCAGAAGAAAAAATCTTGATTGTAACGATTACATCAGACAAAGGTCTTTGTGGAGCTTTTAATACGTATGTTCTTCGTGGTATGCAAACTCTGATTAACAAGAACTATAGCCGTCAGAATTCTTTAGGAAACGTAACCGTTATGCCTATTGGAAAACGTGCTTTGGATTATGTCAAGCGTCGCAATTTGAAATCTATAACCGATTACTCAAATATTTTTTCTCAAAAAGAGATTACTTTTGATTATGTTCGTCAAGCAGCAGAATATGCAATGGACGAGTTTGTAAAAGGAAATTACGATAAAATAGAAATTGTCTATAACGAATTTAAAAATGTTGCTACACAGATTGTACGTGTAGAACAGTTTTTACCGATTGCCCCTCCTACTGAAAAAGTAGAAGAAAAAGCATCAACAAAACCATCAATCCTTAAAAAAGAAGAGTTTTCTGCTAGTGTAGATTACGTTTTTGAGCCAGACAAAAAAGAAATTTTAGCAGATCTTATTCCTCAATCGCTCAAAACGCAGTTTTATAGCAAAATCCTAGAATCAAATGCAGCCGAGCAAGGCGCACGTATGACAGCGATGGATAAAGCGACTGAAAATGCAGGAGAGCTTTTAAAAGAATTGAGATTGAGTTATAACAGAGCTAGACAAGCTAACATTACAAAAGAGATTTTGGAAATTGTTGGTGGTGCAGAAGCATTAGAGCAAAGTTAATAGTTAATTATAAATGGTTAATTATAAAAGTCATCTGAAATTAATTATATTTCAGATGACTTTTTGTTTGAAATAAAATTTTACCTTTCAGATATGAATAAGATGGAGAATATTCGTGACACAATAATAGAATCTTTTGTACTATTTTCTTTAGCAGGTACTTTTAACGATTTTTTATCTGATACTCTTAATGAGGTAAGTAACTTTCTTAGGTTTGGGGTTTTGCTTTATGGTCGGAGTGATTATTTATGTAGGTATTACAAAAGGAAATAGAGGGAAATTGTACTATATTTTCATTACATTTTTAATAATGGGAATTTGTATATATACTGCCATTAATTATTCAGAGATTAAAAAAGTGGATAGCTCACCCGTCATTATGAAGTTTTCTTATACTAACGATTTAGCAAGTTCACATTTAGAATTACGACAAGATGATACGTATTTACTCACACAAAATAATTTTATGGGTGAAGAGTTCTCTAGGGGAAAATACTCAATACAAGATAGTATCATAAAGCTAGGTTATATTAGTGTAGGAAGTGTCATCAAATCTGAAACTTTACTAATGAGAAAAGGGCTGGCAGATGAAACTATACTTTATCAAGTTGATAAGGACGATAATCAGTATAGAATTATTGAAAAAACTCTCCCATTTATACTTACAACATCAAAATAGAATTTACTTTCATGAATATTTCTACATTATCATTGTTATTGGTTTTTCTCGGAGGAGGATTGGGTTCAGTAATCCGTTTTTTATTTTCTAAATGGATTAGTACTCCTTCTACTGATTTTCCAACAGCTACTTTTGTTACTAATTTTTTAGCTTGTGTTATTTTGGGAATGTTAGCAAATTATGTAGGCGAAGCAAAACAAGAAAGTGAAAAAATCTTTGCAGCCTTATTTATGACTGGTTTTTGTGGTGGATTTAGTACATTTTCGACACTCAATCTTGAAACCTTCAAACTTATTCAAGCTCAAAATTATCAAATTGCTTTTTTATATACTTTTTCTAATGTAATTCTAGGTTTTGTTGGAATTGCTATTGGTTTTTGGTTAGTAAATGTCTTTAAATAGAAATGAGTATATTTACAATTTACGATTCGCAAATCGTGGATTGTAAATTTAATTCAAATGAAAAAACACAATGGTATGCGTCCACAAGATATAGCTATTCTTTTAAAAATTATTTCTTTGGAAAAAAATAAGGAATTGCATGAAAATTGGAGAAATATAGATTTAGCTAACTTATTAAAAATTAGCTCTTCTGAAATATCTAATTCTCTAAACCGTTCGAAGATTGCTAAATTAATAGATTCAAGTAAAAGACAAGTAGCTAAAAACTCATTGAAAGAATTTTTAGTTTATGGGCTAAAATATGTCTTTCCTGTAGAATTGGGAGCTATTGCAAAAGGAATTCCGACGGCTCATTCTGCCTCTCCTATTAATAATTCTATTGTTTCGAATGGAGAAAAATTTGTTTGGGCATATTTTAAAGGCACTACCAAAGGACAAATCATAGAACCTCTTTATAAATCTCTTCCCAAAGTAGTAGAAAATGATTTGCTATTTTATGAGCTTATGGCTATTACAGATACGTTGCGTATAGGGAAAAATAGAGAAATCGAAATTGCTATTAAAGAATTAGATAAACGTTTTTTTGATTAATTAAAAATTATTTTAAAATGAATATAGAGAACATAAAATTGATTGAATTTGTAGCAAAAGGATTTGAAGAATTAAAAGATGAAGTTGTTTTTCTTGGTGGAATGGTTACATTTATTTATGCTGATGATCCTTCTTTATCTGATATTCGTCCTACGAAAGATGTCGATTGCATTATTGAGGTTCATTCTAAAATGGCTTATTCTGATTTAGAGGAAAAATTAAGAAAAAAAGGTTTTAAAAATGATATTCATTCAGAAAAACCGTTAATTTGTAGATTTATATATGAAGGAATAATTGTCGACGTTATGCCTACGACACAAGTATATTAGGTTTTTCAAATAAATGGTATAAATCTGGTTTTGAAAATAGAATTCTATATCAACTTACAAAAGATATGAGCATTTATGTTTTGCCTATTGAATATTATTTAGCTACAAAGTTTGAAGCTCTTTTGGGAAGAGGAGGAACAGATTTGAGAGTAAGTCATGACTTCGAAGATATTATATACATAGTACAGAATAAGGGAGATTTAGTTAAGACTATACAATCAGCAAATTTAGAGATACAAACATACTTGAAGCTACAATTTAAAAAGATTTTACAAGACAAAAATCATAGAGAGTCAGTAGAAGCTGTTTTACCTTACCTTATGGCAGCTCAACAGATGAAATAGAATTTATTTTAGAAAAACTCAGAGAGTTAAGTAACTAATAATTCTATCAAAATATGGTTTCAATCATCTGTTTGTGCTACAATCACTCCAAATTTATCGAAGAGTCAATCTATTCTGTCTTTAATCAAACCTACAAAAATTGGGAATTGATTATTGTCAATGATGCTAGTACGGATAATAGCAAAGAAATTATAGATAAAATTGTAAGTGATTTTTATATAAAAAAGGATAATCATTCTTATACTATTCAAGTTATTCATTTAGAAAAAAATAGAGGAAATTGTACAGCTTTTAATAAAGGTTTCAGAATTTCGGAAGGAAAGTATATTATAGATTTGGCAGCCGATGATAAATTTGAGCTTGATAAATTAGAAAAGCAAGTCAAAGCTTTAGAAAATGCTGACAACAAAACAGGAATTTGTTTTACAAATGCTACCCTAATAAATGAAGAGATTGATGAAGAAAGTAACAAACTAGGAAATTATTATTTTGATTGGTACAAAAAAACACCAAAAGACGGTTTTATTTTTAAAGAACTCATACGAGCAGGAGGAATGATTTGTTCGCCTACTATGCTTATCAAAAGAGAAGTTTTGGAAGAATTGGGAGGTTATGATGAATCGCTCTCGTATGAAGATTATGATTTTTGGGTGCGAAGTAGCAGAAATTGGAAGTATATTTTCCTTAATGAAAACCTAACTTTTTATAGAAAAACAACTCATTCTCATTCTTCTACTTTTAAGAAAAAAAATAATCCTCATCTTTATTCTACCTTAAAAGTCTGTCAAAAAGGATTTTATTTATGTCAAAATAAAGAAGAATACAAATCGCTTTCAATATCTGTTTTGTATCATTTTAAAGAATCATTGAAATATAAAAATTATAAGGCTGCAAAAGGATTTTTGAGTTTGTTTGGTAAGTTGATTTTGAAATTATTATAGCTGACAGTTTTTAGACAGTCCAGTTTGATAAATCAAATTCTAAAACCAATTATGTATGATTATAACAAAACTGTAGTTCATTTTTCCAAAACTTTAAGAAAAAAAATAATTGAAAAAATCGTATCTTTACAAGCTACTTTATCAAACAAAAACTTGATAATCAGTAGTATATAGCCTAAAAATACCACCAGTTATCTCAAATAATTATATAAAAATAATTCCTATGAATTTTCATATTTCAAAATATAGTTCTTCCTTTCTTTTCCTTCTAACTTTACTTTTTTCCGTAAATAGCTTTGCTCAAAATTCAGTTCTTGCAGATGGACAAATTTTGAAACTAAAAGTAGAACAAAATGGAGTGCATAAAATTACCTTTCAAGACCTTCAAACGGCAGGATTAAATCCTTCTGCTATCAACCCAAACAACATTCAACTTTTTGGAAACGGTGGTGGAATGCTTCCACAAGCCAACTCAGCAGCACGAATTTCAGATTTACAAGAAAATGCTATTTTTATAGAATTGGGAAGTGATACTATTTTTAATACTGGAGATTATATTTTGTTTTATGCACAAGGAGCAGACACGTATAAATATGACTCTCAAGCAAATGATTTATTGAAGTTTAGTTTTGAGAAAAATTTGTACGATGAATTTAATTATTATTATCTAAAAGTTGGAAATCAAATAGGAAAACGAATCCAAACAGCCGAAAAGATAAGTGGAGGAACAAGAATTACTACCTACAACGAAATTGTACACCACGAATTAGAAGAAACAAATATTATTGGAGATGTAAGAAACTCTGGTGGTGGAGGTTCGGGCAGAATGTGGTTTGGAGAGCGTTTTGATTTTGTAACTGAAGAAACTATCAATTTTGAAGCGCAAGGTTTGGTTACTTCTCGCCCTGTTTTATTGCGTGCTTCGGCAATGGCATATTCAGCTCGTGCTAGTGAATATAGCTTTTCGGTGGCAGGTCAAAATTTTGGAATCTTGCCGATTGCAGCCTCTCAAATTTCTACCTATTCTAAAAAAGGAGATCTACAAACAAGTACTTTTTCGTCAAATCTTAGTTCTGCTCCTGCTTCGCTTTCCGTAACAGTTACTTATAACAAGACTGATAATGCAGCTTTCGGACATTTAGATTATTTGACTTTAGAATTTACTCGCACTTTATCTTTCTACAAACAAAATACACATTTTCGTTCGGTGGCTTCTTCTCAAAATGAAATTAGTAGTTTTGAATTTCAAGAAAAACCTGCTTCTATGCGTGTTTGGAACGTAACCGATTTGTTTTCTATTCAAGAAATTCCTCAAAATTCATCCAATCAAAATGCTTTTGTAGTTCGTACAAACAGAGCTTTAAATGAATTGGTAGCCTTTGATATAAATGCAGAATTTCCAACGCCTTTAGAAATTATGCCTTTAGCTAATCAAAATTTACATAATTTTTCTACGCCTAATTTTGTGATTGTTACGCATGAAGATTTTTTAGAGGCTGCTCAAAAATTAGCTGCTTTTCATAATGAGAATGATAATTTAGAAGTTTTGGTCGTAACGGTTGATCAAATTTGGAATGAATTTTCATCTGGAAAGCAAGACGTTTCGGCTATTCGTGATTTTGTTCGTTTTTTATATAAAAATGAGAATGACAAACTGCATTATTTACTTCTTTTTGGAGATACAAGTTATGATTATAAAAACAGAGTTCAGGCAAATAATAATTTTGTTCCGATTTATCAATCTAGGCAATCTTTAGAACCTGTTGAAACGTTTTCTTCAGAAGATTTTTTTGGTCTTTTAGAAGATAATGAAGGAGAGTGGGAAGAGAGTTTCCAAACAGAGCAAGAAGATTTAGATATTGGCGTTGGTCGTATTCCTGTCAGAAGTACAAATCAAGCCAATTTAGTAGTTGATAAAATTATTGGTTATTCGCTTCCTCAAACGCTAGGAAAGTGGAGAAATAAAGTTGTTTTTGTGGCTGACGATGGAGATAGTAATATTCACATGCGAGATTCCGAACAGCTTATTGACATTGTTGAAAATTATAATGGTTATCAAGCCGAGAAATTATATGTTGATGCTTTTCCTCAAATTTCTACTTCAAACGGAAAATATTCTTTTCAAGTACGTGAGAAATTAAATCAAAATGTAAATACAGGTTCTTTGATTGTAAATTATATGGGACATGGCTCTGAATCTAGTTTGGCAACAGAAGCAGTTGTTGATTTGGCTTCGATTTCAAATTGGAAAAACCTCAATAATTTACCTATGTTTGTTACGGCTACTTGTGAGTTTGGGCGTTATGATAATCCACAAGTTTTTTCGGCAGGTGAACGCCTCATGACAAACGAAGATGGAGGAGGAATTGCACTTGTAACCACAACACGACCAGTAACAGCTTCGACAAATTTTATTTTAGCAAAAGCATTTTATAACAATGTCTTTGAGCGTTTGTCAAATGGAAAAATGCCACGTTTGGGCGATATTATCAGAAAAACGAAAAACGAAAGTCTTTCAAAACTCAATCGTAATTTTACACTTTTGGGCGACCCTGCTTTGCGTCTAAATTATCCACAAGAAGAAGCAATTATTACAGAAGTAAAAGCAAATGGAATAGTTTCAGAATCTATAAAAGCATTAGATAAAGTTACTTTGACTGGACAAATAATGAATAATGGAACATTGAGTGCTGACTTTACAGGCGATTTGGATATTACGATTTATGACAAACCTGCTGAATTACGCACTTTGGGTGATGAATCTCAACCAATGTATTATACTGCTTGGCAAAATGTTTTGTATAAAGGAAAAGCAAAAATTAATCAAGGAAAATTTGAAGTTACCTTCAGAGTTTCGCAGGATATAAACTATAATTTGGCTGCTGGAAGAGTAACCATGTACGCTCAACACGAAACACAAAACCGAGATGCAAATGGTTTTTATGGAATTGAAGTCGGTGCAAGTAATAATAATGCACCAATAGACAACACGCCACCAACTGCACAAATTTGGATAGAAGACAAGACGTTTGTTTCGGGTGCGAAAGTTCCTTCCAACACAACACTTTTAGCAGAAATTAGTGATGAGAACGGAATTAATCTGACTGGTTATGGTGTAGGAAGAGAAATAACTGCCATTTTGGATGGACAAGCAACTCAAACTTTTATCTTAAATGATTATTTTGAATATGAAGAAGGAAGTTACCAAAATGGAACAATCGCTTTTCCATTGCAAGATTTGACAGTAGGAAAACATACACTTACTTTTACAGTTTGGGATAATTATTCAAATCCGACTACGATCGAAGTTGATTTTTATGTAGAAAACAAGCCGATTGAAGTTATAGAAATTACGCCTTATCCAAATCCTTTCTTTAGTAATGTAGAGTTTAATGTTACTCACACACGCACAGGCGATGATATTGAAGTTGTTTTGGTAGTTTATGATGTTTTGGGAAGACCCGTCAGAACGATTCGTCAAGATTATTTAGATAATAATGGTAACTTCTCAAATCTTTCTTGGAATGGAAGAGGAAATGAAGGCGAACTTGTCAAAAATGGAATGTATATCTGCAAAATTTATATTCATTCACTACAAGATAATGCTGTCGGAACAGGTACAGTTAAGGTTATTTTGAATAGGTAGAAATTACTGTAACTGATTAGTAAATGATTTTTATGATCTATATGATGAATGAAGATAAATACGAATTACTGTTTTTTAGTCTGATAAAAAACGTACACTTTTATTAAAGTTGCAGCGCAACGTAACCTTTGTAGAACTGAAAATTGGCGAACCCAATTGAATATAAAATAATGGTTTTAGAGCAACAGAGTTGCGAAATCTTGTTGTTTATATCCTAAAAGTTGTGCTACTCTGTAGCTTTTAGAAGAGAATATATTTTCATTTTACTACAAAGGTTACACTACTCCGTAGCTAAAACTCAAGAAAAGCTAAGTAAAAAAATTAGCTTCGCTGTTCTTCGAAAGGTGTGCAATTTCAGATTTGGGGAGTAAAAAGATTCTTCTAAACTAACATTTTACTATCTTTTTCAAAATCTTCCAAAGTATAATTAATTGGTATTTTTCTATTTCCTAATTCTTTTTGAAATTTAATTCTGCTTATACCTGCAAATTTGGCAGCTTTTCCACTACTAAATTTATTTTTTTGGTATAACATAATAGCTATTTCTAACTTCATTTCTTCTGGTGTCATATTGATGTCTCTCAACTCTTTTTCGTCAATTAATACGTTCATAATAGTAAAATTAAAATATTTTATTTATTTAAAATACGGTTGAGCAGACTATAAAGTTATTTTCCATACTATATTTTCAGTTGGATTAATCCTGTAATTATCATAGCAATCATAAAACCGATAGCTCGGCGAAGCCAAATCACTCGCTAATCAGTTTACAAAAAGTGCTTCAAATCTACTTAAAACAAATATCATTCGGAATAACGCCTACTTTATAGCGTTCTACTTCTCTTTTTGTCTGTAAGTCATATTCAAAAATATAACCTTCTTGTTGATAATCTAAAGCATCAGCAAAAAGTAAACGTCCATTTTTAGGAGAAATAACAGCATTATAAATAAGTGTATTTTGAGTTCCTAATCCTTCTATAAAAGCACTTTGAGGAAGACGAGAATCTATCTGAAAGCTAGAAAGTTGATAGAGATTGTTATCAGAAATCCAGTATAAATCATTATTATAAATACTCAAAAATTTTGGTTTGTCGTCTTCATCAAAAATTCTACTTTCTGTACTACGAACATCTGAAAGTGAAGAGGTAATCAATGTAGCTCTTTCTGTACCCGAACCTGCTGCCAAAATCCAAATTCTGTTTTGTGCTTCGTCAGCAACTACCCATTTTGCACCTGCTGGGGTCGTAATGGTATGAACAATTTCATCATTTCTAGAATCAATCACCCAAACTTTATCGGCTTCTTGAGAAGTTACCCAAACGTAATCGCCTAGTTTTGCCATTTTTTCTGTCCAGCCTGTTGTACGAATTTCTCTTGTAACTTGGTTGGTTTGTAAGTCAATTACATAAATCAAATCTCTATAAATAGTTGTAACATACCCCTTTGAGTCATTTATTCCGATAAAATAACGAGGCGAATGAAGATTTTCGATAGTAGCTAGTTTTTCTAATGTTGTCGGATTTACAACTTCTACTTTTTGCGAATTATTGACTACAATATATCCTTTTCCGTTGTGAATAGTCATCGATTGCGCTACATTTCCCAAAGGCTCATTATTTACTCTTTCAAAAATATTATTTTCTACTTCTCCTCTGTTTATTCCCTCTTGATGAATGAAAGTAAGTGTTCCTTTTCCCCAACTAAAATTCCCTTCATTGACTACAAAAAAGCCATTTTGATAATCTCTTGAAGGTTCGCCAAAATCTACACCAATAGGTGACTGGCTGTCAATTTCACAAGAAGAAAGAAGAAAAACAAAAGAAAGACAGAGTAAGTAAAACAGATTTTTCATAAGATTTTTTTGATAATTAGATTTTTGTAAAAAGTAAATTATAGGAGAGCAAAACAAAAAACTTGCCGTAGTTTTTACTTATTTTTCTTTTAATTTTATTACTTTAATTCTTCTAAAAATTCAATAGGAGTAAAAATAGGAATTCTACTTTTTGTAAAATCAATTTTATTGCGAGTAATTATTGCATCTAAATCACTTATTTCAGCAGCTTTTATTTGGACTGCATCTTCAAAATCTATTATATCTGACAAAATAGCATTTTTAACGACTTGCTTATCTATTGCAATTACGTCAAGAACCTCTATAATATGTTGAATAAAAGCTCTTGCAACTGATTTGTCTTTGCCTTTAGCTATTATGTAAAAAATATCTGTAATTGTAGAAGCTGATATAAAACCATTGATATTTTTGTTGTCTATTGTGTCAAATAATAGACTTGCCGAAACAACAAAAGGTTCACGGTTTAGTGCAATATCTAAAACCACGTTAGTATCTAGTAGTATTTTTTTGATTGTTTTCTCATTATTTTATAGATATTTTTTTGACAAATATTCCCATTTAGCATCCTTTATATCTGATTCTTTCAAAAATCCTTTCCATTTAGTTACAAAATCTTTTGCAGGAGTAGAAGTCGTTTTTTCTTCATTCGATTCTGTATTTACATCCTCTTTTGAAACAGGTTTTTCTAAACTTTCCCACTCTAAAAAGTCCATTTTTTTCAAAAATTCAATTAATAGTTGTCGTTTTTGAGGTTCTTTTAAATAAATTGTGAATTGTTCCATTTTATAAATTATTAGATTTTTAGTAGATTATTTCATTTCTATTTACGAAAATTGTATTAAATTAGTTTTATTTATACCCTTCAGCTTGAAGATTAAATAACTCTGCATATTTTCCATTTTTTTCTAAAAGCTCGGTATGCGAACCAATTTCTAACACGCTACCATTTTGTAAAACCAAAATTCTATCAGCCATTCGTACTGTTGAGAAACGGTGCGAAATCAAAACGGCTGTTTTTCCTTCAATCAGTTCTGCAAAACGCTCAAAAACTTCGTGTTCTGCTCGTGCGTCTAGTGCTGCTGTGGGTTCGTCCAAAATGTAAAGTTGTGCATCTCTCATGTAAGCACGTCCTAACGCTACTTTTTGCCATTCTCCACCTGAAAGCGAAACGCCACCATTAAATTTTCTACCCAACATTTGTTCGTATTTTTCAGGTAATTTTTCTACTACATCGTTTGCTAGACTTTTTGTGGCTGCATCTGTAATTAATTCTTTATTTTCTCTTTCAGCGATATTTCCGACTGCGATATTTTCGGAGGCACTTAATTCGAATTTGACAAAATCTTGAAAAATTACACCTATCAAATTTCGTAATTGTGTGGGATTATATTCTTTCAAATCGTGTCCGTCTAATAAAATTCTTCCTTCTGTTGGGTCATACAATCGTGCTAAAAGTTTTACAAGAGTTGTTTTTCCTGCGCCATTTTCTCCTACTAAAGCTAGTTTTTCACCTTGATGAAGTGTAAAAGAAAGATTTTTGATGGCATAACGTTCTTGATTTTGGTATTTGAAGCCTACATTTTCAAAAATAAAACCTTCTTTGATAGGATTGGGAACTTGTCTTTGTGTTTCTGTAACAGGAATCAAAGGCTCTAATTCTAAAAATTCGAATAAATCTTTGAGGTATAATGCACTTTGAGTAATACTAGAAAAACGCCCCATAATCTGTTGCAACATACTTCTAAGTCTTTCGAATGAACCAGCCAAAAAAGTCAAATCACCTAAAGAAATAACTTTTGTAATCGTTTCGATGATGATAAGAACATACGCCACATAATAAGAAGCCGTTCCGATAAGTGAAAAAACACTTCCCCAAAAGGCTCTATTTTGAGTTAGTTTTTTATTTTCATTGTAATAATTATCGGAAAGAAATTTGAAACGAGAAGCCAAAAAATCAGATAAACCAAATACTTTTAGTTCTTTTGCTGAAAAATCACTAGCACCGATATAACGCAAATAATCTAATTCTCTGCGCTCGGGTGTCCAACTCAAAGACAATGAATAGGCACGTTCGTTGAAATGAGTTTCTCCCAAAAAAGCAGGAACTAAAGCCAAAACTAAAATCAGAATCAACCAACCATTAAAAGCCACCAAACCGACAGCCAAGGAAACTAACGTAATAATATCCTGTCCTTGTGATAAAACCTGCGACATCAAAATTATTCGTCCTGCCGTTTGTTGCCTTGCTCGTTCTAGTTTGTCGTAAAAAGTAGAGTCTTCAAACTGTTCTAAATCCAATTTTGAAGCGTGTCTAATAAGCTGAACCGAAGTATGATTTGCCACCAAATCACCCAAAAGATTGTCGGTAAGTGTAATCATTCTACTCAAAACTTCTGAAAAAATAGTCAGACCTAATTCTATTCCTACCAAAATCCAAAGGTATTTTGTGTTTTCAGAAATAAGCTCAAAAGCAGTTTCAGAATTGATAAGGCGTACAATGTCATCAATAATCAATTTCCCCACATAGAGTGTAATAAGTGGAATTATTGCTTTAAAAACTCTAAGAATCAGAGTTGTGAAGGCAAAACGAGGGCTTGTTTGCCAAATTAATTTAAAAAAACGAGGTAAATAATTGAGTGCCTTTGCTTGTTCTTTTATAGATACTTTTTCTGCTTCTGCTTTGCGTTTTCGATTTCCGTCGCCTTTTGCCATTTTATGATAAGTAAATGATTTGCTAATTTTTTATTTCTTGTTGCTACTCAATTACAAATTTAAGACAAAATAGTTTTTGATGGTCGTTTACATTTTTGCGAGTAAACTTATTATGTATTTGTTTTTACTGGACGGCATATAGGGTTTTAAAAAAGGCATATTTAGTTATAATTTTGCTCTTTTTTATTGCTAATTTCTTAGGTTTGTGATTGTAGAAAAGCGAAATACAAATACATGACAGAATGTAGAATACATATAAATTAATTGCAAGATGGGAACGACAGCTGGAGTTAGGGAATGAAATTTAGAAGTTATAATTCAAACCAAGCAAAATAACTCTACCTAAAATTTGCCTAGAGAGTGTTTGTGTATAAATAGGGTTGATACTCAAAAAGTCTATTGAATTTGTATTTAATAAGTTATATCCTTCTAATTTTAAATTTGTTCGTTTGAAAATGCGATAGGTTGCTTTTGCATTCAGAAAACTGAAAGTAGTAGTTTGTTCAGCGTTTTGATAAAATAACTGTTCGTAAGAGAATGAAAAGTTTAATTTTTCAGTAGGTTGAATAACAGGATTTATCAAAAATTGATATTGATTTAAAGAAATTGTAGAAAGATTAAGAGAAGAGTTAAGATTACTTTGCTGAAAAAATGTAGAAAACGAAATATTGAAAATGCCTTTCGAATGAGAGTTTAAATCAATTTGATACTTAGTGAATCCATTTCTAAAGTCATTTTTTACTTCATTCAAAAAGTTTTGACTCTCTAGCCTATTCCAAACAATTTGGGTTTTTGCAGAAAATGGCATTTCCTTAACATCAAATGATTTTGTAATGTATAATAAACCTGTCATTATAGACTTAGGAGCATTAATATCTGTTTGTGCATTTGCTTCTGCAAAAATAAATTGATTTTGTGCAATAGCATTACTGATTTTTTGGTAGGATAAAGAGCCATAAATCATCAAACGATTAAAAAGATTTGTATAATTATAGCCTAACCTTACTTCATCAGTTGTCATTTTTGCCAATGAATCTGTACCATTTTGTAGAGTCCTAAAGTTTTCAAATTGCCAAACTTGATTTAAGTTTTGACTGTTTGGATACTCATTTTTTCGTTCGTAACTCAAATTTAGTCGCTGTGAAGAAGCAACCGTAAAAGAAAAATTCAATTTTGGCTCAAATTGAAATTCATTTACTTTTATTTGATTAATTTTTCCTTCAAAATTATAATCATAGTTTGCTAAAGTAAACCACGTTCTAAACTGAAATTTTGGTTTGTCTATTTCAAAAAATGCACTCCCACTATTTCGTTGAATGCTGTAATCACTTGTCGGATTAAGTTTATCAATCGTTTCTATTTTATCAGAAAAGAAAATTTGATTTTGGTTTTGGTTTTCTGATTGTATTTCGATTCCTAAATAGGTTTTCTCTTTTAATAAACGCCTAAAATTACCTTTTAATTCGTAATTATTATGGGTTTGATTGGTTTTTGTAGTTATATTTTGCATAGAAATAGATGAAATATCTATCATTAATCTTGAAAAAGTGTTTGAAAAAACATCTTGTGTATTTTGTAAATCAAGCCCTCTATTCCTTCTTAAATATTGATAGGTAGCAGATAGATTAATTTGATTTTTTGTATTAATTGTTTTTGTCCAAAGAGTACTTAAATTCCATTCAGGGTTTTTTAGTTTTAGTTCTTGATTTGCTGAATTTTGTGTGTATAAAAAATTAATTTCGTTTTTATCTTGCATAGAAGAGATAAGAGAACGAAAAGCAACACGAGTAGTTAGGTTTTGAGAAATAGACGGAGAAAATAATAGGCTGACTTCACTACTCAAAAAACCTTTGTTCTGACTTTGATTTTGCGTGTTTTGATAAACTCCATTTATCGAACTTTCTGTAAAATTACGTATCGTTTCTGAGAGATAACTCTCTTTTCTCTGATTATAAAAACTATATGATTTTAACTTAAATTTCTTAGAAATGGTATATACGGCACTAAGACCACCAAAAAGTGTTTCCGTTTGAGGAGGAATTTCGGTAGCCGTTTGTTGGAGAGGTAAATCTTTAACATTTTGTTTACGAACAGAAGAAAAACTATTTCCTGTAAAAGAAAGATAAGAACGCAAATCAAAAATATGTTTGCCTACATTATTTGCATCTGCCAAAGCCATCATTTTGAGTTTGGGATTGATATAAAAGGCATTGGATTGAAGACGATACGCTGTTTTTTCTTGATTATTAATTCCTCCAAAAACGGTTAGTTCTCCAAAGACAATATTCTTTTTATCTTCTTTTATTCTAATATTTAATTTTGGATTTTCGTCCCACGATTTTCCTTCTATGACTTGGATTTTGTCCACCACATCAGCAGGTAAAGAACGATTAATTGTCTGTGGACTTTGTTTAAAAAGACTTTCCCCCTCTATTTCTATGTCTTCAATTTGTTTGCCTTTATAAAAAATTTCACCATTATTATTGACTTCTAAATTAGGAATTTTCTTTACAATATCTTCTAGCTTTTCATCTCCTGCTGCGCTAAAATCTGCTGCATTAAAAGAAAGAGTATCTTCATTTTGTGTAATGGGTGAACTATCTACTATTTCAACTTGCTTGAGGGCTTGTATATCTTCCTCTAAAAAAATATCAAGCTCTAATTTCTTTTTATCAATAGTAATGAGTTGATTATTAGGGAAATAACCAACACTTCTAACTTCCAAAATATACGTTCCGAAAGTGGTCGTAATATTAAACTTTCCATCTGCATCTGCCGAACTAAAAGCTACCAAAGACGAATCTGTTTTAGTTCTCAAAATTACTTGAGCAAAAGGTATTGTTTCTTTTGTTTCTTTGACTAGTACTCTTCCTTCAAATGTAGCTGTTTGCGCCATTAAAATAGAAGAGCAAAATAAAAAAAGAGTAAATAAGAGGTATTTTTTCATAACAAAAATAGGACTTTCGCAAATCCTTTTTTAGACAAAATATTGTTTTGTTTTTTCCATAGCGAAGGGTTTGCAAACCCTTTGCTATGGAAAAAACGACAGTTTTACAGAATAAAATTTGGTAACGATTTGAATTTGCGAAAGTCCTAAAAAATAGATTTGAAAAAGTTGGTTAAAACTTTTCTAATCTAGTATAAATTTTTATTTTCCAATAACAATTGTACTGCCTCCTCCTTTTTGCAAATCTTTAAGTTTTTCATCTTTAAGCATATCAAATTCACTTTGCGTTAGGGTTTTACCTTTATTAGGTTTTTCAAGAGGAATTTCTTTAGGAAGTACTTTCAAAAATTCTTTAAAAATTACTTTTGTTCCATCTTTTTTCAAAATTTCTAATACTAATCCGTCCTCTACATACATTTTAAGAGGTGAGTGGGCATAAGATATTTCTTTGGTGTACCACACTTGAGCTACTTCTTCTTCGTTTTGTTTTAAAATTGCTTTATAGGCTTTAAAGGGACCAATTTGTTTGGTCTCTTCTGTGTAGGTTACTTCATAGGTTGGCAGAGAGTCAGTTACTACAAAAGCCTTATTGAAGATATAACTTTGAGAGGTACAAACAGGTTCATTTGTATTGCGATATATAATTTCGTCTCCTACTTTAAGAGGTGCATTTTTGGTATTTTCGTTTTGAGCTACTGCAACTTCTCCTTCAAAGACCAAATTAATTTGATAGCTTTGAATCATTTTTTCTTTAAGTTGTTGAATTACTTTTTCTTGAAGTGCCTCATCTGGAATTTGAGTTTTAATCTGTTCAATACGATCCTGTATGCTTTCATCTGAAGGTGCTGCTGAAGTAAACTCATATTTGAGATAACCTTGTGAATAGGATAACGATTGTTTAGACATAAATACTAGTGTCAAGAAGCACAAAATAAATAGATTTTTCATGATATTAGAATTAGAATATATAAAATAGTAAGAGTAAAAATGAATACTGTCTAATCTTTAGAAAAAACAGTATTCATTTAAAATAAATAATTAATCTCTGACTACAATAATGACAACCGTGCCATCATCAAAGACAATCACAATTACTGTATCTCTTTTAACTTTTTTAATGCTTTTAACATTTTTGTTTGTACTTAGAGCAGACTCTGTATTTTGTACGTTTTCTGAAACTGCCACAGTATTTTCTTCAACTATATCAGCAGCATTAGCAGCAAAAGAAGAATCTAAGTTAAAAAAGAAGAAACTTAAAACTAAAAAGAAATTTTTTCATCTTGAAAATAAATTTAAATTAATAAAATTAAAAATTGTATAATTGTCTTGCAAAACGTTCGCAAGGTATTTTTTTTTTTCTTCAACTACAAAATAACCATAATTAATTTAACATATTTTAATGTTATTGAGTGGTAAATATTACTTGTACATTAGATATATAGTACTTTTGAGATTTGTGCTTAAAATCTTCTAATTTATCCTTTTATGCTCAAAATAGAGTAAATAGATAGGTATTTGAAATTGTAAACCAGAGTTATTAACTCTAAAAAAGATGTTGTCTTTCTTAATTTTTGCTTTTCTAAATTGATAATATACTCACATGTAAATTGGTTTTCGAAAATCTAGTTTGATTTTAGTGCATCATATAATTCGTAGCAATCCAAAACCTAATTCCTTCTCTCAATCGTAGGTCGGTAAATTCCTCTCCTTTACCCTTGCTTGGCATAAGATAAATTTTATTTTTTATCTATACTTTAACAATCAATACATATACAAGTCTCACTTAGGAAAACAAAAATACGTACCTTTGGGTCTTTTATCATTCACAAAACCTTAATTATTAATGTTAGTCTGAATTTAACATTGATAGTTTCTTCATTTCAATCACATATGAAATTTTCTACAAAAGCAGTTCTTTTATTTTGTTTATTTGCGTATTTATTTTCTAGCCAGTCGGTATATAGTCAAAATAGTACTACCAATTCTGAAAATAATAATCAAAAAAATGCTTTAGCATCACGTCCAAAATTAGTCATCGGCATTGTTATCGATCAAATGCGTTATGATTATTTGTATCGTTTTTATAATCAATATTCTGAAAATGGATTTAAAAGATTATTAAACGAGGGTTTTTCGTGTGAAAATACGCATTACAATTATACGCCAACAAACACAGCCCCTGGTCATGCTTCTATTTTTACAGGAACAACACCAACCAATCACGGAATTATAAATAATAATTGGTACAGTAGAACCGAAAATAGAAAATTTTATTGCACCGAAGACAAAAAGGTAAAGGCATTAGGAACAGAAAATACAGAAGACAAAAATGGAAAAATGTCGCCCTACAATCTCAAAACAAGTACCATTACAGACGAGCTACGATTAGCAACCAATCAAAAATCAAAAGTTGTTGGTATTTCGATAAAGGACAGGGGAGCAATTCTACCAGCAGGACACATCGCAAATGGTGCATATTGGTACGATTCCAATACAGGAAAAATGATTAGTAGCACCTATTATTTTGAAAATTTACCAAAATGGGTTTCTGATTTTAATGATAAAAAAGTAGCCGATACCTACATCAAAAAAGGGTGGGAATTACTTTTTCCAATAGAAAACTATACGGCAAGTTTGGCAGATGAAAACAAATATGAAGGAGTACCCACGAAAGATAAAAAAGCGACTTTTCCTTATTTTATTGATGAATTTGATAAAAAAAGACGTTACAAACAGTTTCCAGCAACTGCACCAGCAAATAGTTTTTTGGAAGACTTTGCAGAAGCAGCCATTTTGAATGAAGAGTTAGGAAAAGATGAAACGACTGATTTTCTGACGCTTAGTTTTTCTTCTCCTGATTATATTGGGCATCGTTATGGTATTTATTCGGTCGAAATTCAAGATACCTATTTGAGATTAGACCAAGATTTGGCTGCTTTATTTGCATTTTTGGATAAAAACGTCGGAGAGGGAGAATATACACTCTTCTTAACAGCCGACCATGCAGGTTCGCCAACGCCTTCGCATTTGTACGATTTACAGTTTGATGCTGATTATTTAGAATGGGATTCGATGAAGGTAGAATTAAATACTTTTTTAGAAAAAAGTTATGGAAAAGGCGATTTTGTGAGTTATTTGGGCGACCAAGATGTATATTTGAATAGAGAATTAATCCTTCAAAGACGTATTTTATTACAAGAAATACAACAAAAAACAAGTGAATTTTTGCTTACTCAAAAAGGAATTTCTCAAGCTAGTACAGCCACCGAACTAAGCAAATACATTCAACGAACAGGATTTTTGCAGCTCGTTCAGAATGGCTTTAATCAACGACTATCGCCCGACGTGGCATTTCTTTTTCAGTCGGGTTATATGGATTCCTATTACAAAAAAGGAGGTACTACACACGGAACAGCCTACAATTTTGATACACATGTTCCACTTTTGTTTTTTGGAAAAAACATCAAAAACGGACAAACGCATCGCAGAATAGAAATTACAGATATTGCAGCTACTATGGCTGCTTTACTGAAACTTCAACAGCCAAGTGGGTGTGTTGGAAATCCTATTGTAGAAATTTTTGAGTAATTAATTCAATTATTATTTTCTAAATAAAAAAAGCAATTTCTGAAAAGGAATTGCTTTTTTATTGGAAATGATTTAAGAAATATACTGTAAAAATTGTTTTATACCAAATATTATTTAATTCATTCTATGAATAAGCTAAAAATTATTGTACTTTTGCAACAGAATTAAAATTCAGTTCACATTTAATAAAACTTGGTATAAATTCTATTGATTTAGTCTTTATGCTACACAAAATTATCTTAACCAAAATACAATGAAGAAGACAGTACTACCTATTTTTGGGGCAGTTTGGTTGGCATTCTTTGGCTTATTTACAAGTACTACGGCACTAGCTCAATACAATGGCTACATACGCTGTACTACAATGGAAAATGATGCTGAACTAAGAACCAACAATCCTAATTTAGGAACATTAGACGATATGGAGCAAATGCTTGCCCCTATCATTAAACAAAAAAAAGAGGGAAATCCGAATGCACACATTGTAGATGGCGTGTATATCATTCCTGTTGTTATGCATGTTATCCATAATGGAGAAGCTATCGGAACAGGAAATAATATTTCTTATGCTCGTATTCAATCTCAAATCGAAACACTCAACGATGACTTTCGTCGTCGTGCAGGTACAAATGGTTTTAATACGGACGCTCGTGGAGCAGATACCAAAATTGAATTTCGTTTGGCTCAACGTAAGCCTGACGGAACAGGATTTGGTGCTGAAATTGGTGTAAATCGTATCAATAGAAATGCTCAAGGTTGGACTGCGCCACCTTACAACACAGGCTATGTAAACGCAAACATCAAACCTTATACTACTACTACACAAGGCTATGACGGAAGCGTCTATATGAGTTTTTGGTGTGTACCTCTTAGTGGTGGTATTTTAGGGTATGCACAGTTTCCTCAAACAACACTATCTGGGATGGACTGTGAGGCTGTAAATATGGTTACAGATGGTGTTGTTATGACTACTGGTTCGGTGGGTGGACAAGCTACACCAGGTACTTCTTCGCCTTATGACCTAGGAAGAACGGCTACTCATGAAATAGGACACTGGCTTGGTCTTCGTCATATTTGGGGAGATGGAGATTGTACAGAAGATGATTTTTGTGCAGATACTCCTACGGCAAGGGCTTCGAATGGAGGCTGTCCGATAGGCACTAACTCTTGTGCCTCTAGCCCTCCAGATATGATTGAAAATTATATGGATTACACAACCGATATTTGTATGAATATCTTTACGAATGATCAAAAAATCCGTATGCGTACTATCTTAGAAACTACTCGTTTTTCACTTATCAATTCAGTAGCAGCTATTCCACTAAATCCTAGCGATGCAGGTGTTTTGAATATCATTACGCCTATTGGAGATATTTGTAGTGGAACGGTTACGCCTTCTGTGCGTGTCAAAAATTATGGTTCTACACCTCTTACAAGTATAACTATCGAATCTCGTATTGGTACGACAGGTGCTTATACTTTACAGGCTTTTACAGGACTAAATGTTCCTATTGGTGGTACTATTGATTTGGTTTTGAATAATATTACAGGAATTGCTCAAGGTACTTATACTTTTGAAGCTAGAAGCATTTTACCAAATGGAGTTGCTGACCCTTATACACCTTCTGACTTATCCAACTCTTCTTTTACACTAGGAAATGGAGCTTTGCCTATCTTAGCTGATTTTGAAGAAGCTGATTTTCCTCTTCCTTCTTGGGAACGCCAAAACCCTGGAAATGATTGTAATCTGTGGGTAGTTGATGCTTCACCTACCTTAAGGGGAGTAAATGGAGAACGTACAAAAGCTGCCTTGGTAAGACATCATTCTTATACAGGAACTGGACAAGAAGATATTTTGATTACTCCCTCTATTAATCTAACAACGGCTGGTCTTGCAAGTGCAGCCATAGAATTTGATTTGGCATACCGTCAAAGAAATGCAGGTACAAGCGAAACATTACGTATTGATGTCTCAACAGATTGTGGAGCTACTTGGGTAACTACTCCTCTGTATTCAAAAACAGGAACAGACCTTGCTACTGTTGCTACTACTTCTACGGCTGCATTTATTCCAACAGCAGCCAATCAGTGGCGTAGAGAATCAGTTTCATTGAATGCCTACATTGGACAGAGTGTAAAAGTAAGATTTGTTACAGTCAATGCAAATGGAAATAACCTTTGGATAGACAACATAAAAATCTATGATGCTCGTCCGATAATAGAATTTACTTCGGCTGCCAATACAATTACAGAAAACTCAAGCTCTGGAACAGTAGATTGTAGAGGATATCAAGATTTGAATATTCCTGTTTCGATTACTCTACCTCCTCCTACGGCTGTTACTGTAAATGTAGCTTCAACAGGTGGAACAATGAATGCACAGGATTATACACTTCAAACGAATACACTTACTTTTGCAGCAGGAGCTACAACTTCTCAAAATGTAGTAGTAAGAGTGTTTAATGATGATGCCCTAGAAGTGGCTGAAAACCTACAACTTACTTTGTCAGTAGTGGGAACAGATGCTATCTTGGGAACAAATACAGTTCATACGCTTACAGTAAATGATAATGATGACATTACTCAAAATGTCAATCAAACTTTATTTACTGAAAATTTTGAAAGCTATGCTGCTGGTGCAGTTGCTGGAGATTGGACAATCGCTACTGTAGGAACTGCAGATGGTGCTAATAACTGGGTCTTTGGAGAAAATGGTGGAATGACAGGCAGCCGTAGTGCTTATATTACAAACAATGCAACCACTAGACCGTTGGCTTACACTACCAATAGCACATCAAGAAGACGTTTAGTTTCTCCTGCCATAAATACAACTGGGGCTACAAACCTTCAACTTAGCTTTGATTTTAAGCTAGAAGGTGAAGTAACAGGAACAGCTTATGATTATGGTCGTTTGATGTATGCCACTTCTCCAACAGGCCCTTATACATCAATTACAGGCCCTCCCGACGGAACAAATAATGGAACTCCTACTAATGCAGATCCGTTTTATGGAAAATCTACTTCTACGGCTTATACTGTTACGCTTCCTGCTGCTTGTGAAAATCAAGCTACTTTATATTTGGTATGGAGATGGGATAATGACTTTTCAGCAGGAGCAAATCCACCTTTTACAGTAGATAATATTGTCTTGACAGGAGATGTACTACAAGAACGTCAGGTAGAAAATACACTTGCTTCCAAGCAAGTTTATTTGGGTGCAAATAGTACAGTTTATGTCATTAGCTCAAATAATAAAGTTATGGCTAAATTAGAAAATAACACAGCTCATGACTATGGTTGTACGACAGTAGCTATTGACAGAACAGGAACAGGACAAGCTCCTTATACCTCAACAGGTGCAATAAACGGACTTACTCAGAAGTCTTTCCGAATTACGCCTACCAATCCTTCTACTGAAAATATAGGCGTTACACTTTATTATACCAATGCTGAAAAAACAGGTTGGGAAACTGCAACAGGTCTCTCCTGGACAACAGATGCAAAAATGCACCGTACAGGAGGAGCAATTAGTGCAGTTACACCAACTACACCAACTGCAAATGGAGCAACGAACTCAAACCATGCACTTACTCGCTCGGCTTACCTAACTACCGAACATACTGCTGCTGCAACGATAGATAATGGTTTTGGAAATGGAAATGCTTCTGGTGGTTTTGCTATTGGAGACCCTCGTGCTTGTTCTGTTACAGGAATTGCTTATGTAAGTCAGACGGCTTGTGTAGATGTAGATAATAAATATACTGCCAATGTAACAGTTACTTACACAAACCCAAGTGGAAATTTAGTAGTCAATGGACAAACATTTACAACAACTACAAGTCCACAAACAGTAACACTCACCAACTTAGAATCTGACGGAAATGCAGTAAACATAACAGCTTCTTTCTCTGGAGATGCAGCATGTACATTTACATCAAACTCTTTGTTTACAGCTCCTGCAGCTTGTAATGTATTTACAGGAACAGTTACTTTAGGTGCAGTTACTCCAACAACCTATTGTGCAGGAACTTCTATTTCTGTTCCTTACACAACAACAGGAACATTTGGAAGTATAAATGAATTTACAGCTCAACTCTCTGATGCTGCCGGTTTGTTTACAACTCCTACTGTTACTGCATCTGGAACAAGCCCAATTTTATTAGCTATCCCAAGCACAGCAACGGCTGGTACAAATTATAAAGTTCGTGTAATTTCTACACAACCAAATAATATAAGCACAGAAACCACAATTACTATCAACACAACTCCTTCCGTAACATTCACACTACCAACGACAAATTCAAACGTATGTGTAAGTGATGCAGCCTTTACTCTTAGTGGTGGTTTGCCAGCAGGTGGAACATACACAGGAGCTGGTGTAATAGGTGGAAACTTCAATCCAGCAACAGCAGGAATAGGCACGCACACTATTACGTATTCGGTTACCAATGGAGGTTGTACTTCTACAGCCACACAAGATATTGTAGTAAGTAATCCAACAGCTACATTTACATTCACAACAAATATATGTTCTTCATCAAATGCTTTTGTGCTTAGTGGTGGCTCACCAGCAGGTGGAACGTATTCAGGAGCAAATGTAAATTCAACAGCAGGAACATTTGATGCAACAGCAGCAGATGTCGGAACGCATACTGTTACTTACACTTATACACTAGGAAGTTGTACTACCTCTGCAACAGCAACAATCAATGTTATAACTTGTGCAGGTGGTGGTGGTGCCGTAACACCAACAGTAACTATACCAACAGGATTTACGGCAACTGGAGTTTCTACTTCGCAAATTAATCTTTCTTGGACTGCCGTAAATAACGCAACCAGTTATTTGCTCTATACAGGAACTACGCTTATAGCCACAATTCCTTCAGCTACTACTACTTTCCAACATACAGGATTAGACGCTGATAGATTGTATTCATATAGATTAATTGCCGTAAATGGAACTACCGAATCACAAGCTGCACAGGCAAGAGGTGCTACATTCCCTAATGCACCAACAGTTGTTTCTACTACACCAAGTTGTGGCACAGGTTCGGCAACGATTGTACTTACTGGAAGTGGTTCTCTATTTAATATTTACGCAAATGAAACAGGTGGAACAGCCATTGCTCAAACAGCAAATGCAACCTATACAACGCCAGTAATTAGCCAAAATACAGTTTATTATATTTCTGTAATTGGTCAGCAAGGGCTAGAAAGCACACGTACACGAGTAGAAGCAGTAGTCATTCCTACTATTGAAGTTACAATTTCGGAAGGCTCAACTATTCGCAGTTGTGATGCAACTACTACTCTTACAGCTAATCAAGTAGACAATGCTACTTATACGTGGCTTGTGAATGGCACTGTAATCGAAAACACAAACTCTTCTTCTTTTGCAGTTACTCGTAGTGGAAGTTATCAAGTACGTATCACGAGAGGAAGTTGTACAACTACTTCTGCATTTAGTCGTGTTACACTTAATTATGCTCCTTCTGCTGAAATTGCAAATGGAATAAGTGCTAATTTCTGTGAAAATGGAACGCTGAGAGCTAGAGAAGCTGCAAATGCAACTTACTCTTGGACGTTTAATAATGCTGTTGTTGGTACAGAAAGAGAAGTATCTGTTTCTCAATCTGGAGAATATACACTTACAGTTACAGAAGATGGCTGTTCGGCTACTGACGCAATTCAAGTAGTTGTTACTTCTTTGCCTTCAGTTTCTGTTAGTGCTTCATCAGCTACATTCTGTCCAAACGAAGAGGTAACTCTTACGGCTGACCAAATTAGTGGAGTAACATATAACTGGAATAGAAATGGAAGAGTAATCCGTAGAGATGCTGGAAACTCAATTACTGTTACAAGTAGTGGAGAATATAGCGTTACAATTTCTCAAAATGGTTGTAGTGTATCTTCTTCCTCTGTAAATGTAGAGCGTTTGAGTGTAGAACCTGCATATCTTCGTACTACCGAAACTACTCTTTTTGTAGAATCTGAAAATACAATTTCTAATGTTACATGGACAGTAGAAGGAACAGATAATCCTGCATTAGAAGGACAAACAACAGTTACTCCGACAGAAAGTGCTTCATATTCTGCTTTAGTAACGTATGATAATGGTTGTTCTATTCGTACTCGTACTGCATTCTTCAATGTTCTTCCTCCAGTAGTGGTAGGAGAAGAAGAAGAATTTATCAAGGCGTTACGTATCTATCCAAACCCTAGTGCAAGTGGTGTTTTTCAAATTAATTTAGGACAAAATATGGAATCTATTACGCTTGTTTTGACTGACCAGTTGGGAAGAGTTTTAGAAACGATTGATTTACCTTCAGATGCAAATTCGTATCAATTAGATTTGAGTAAATATGCTTCGGCACTTTACACACTTCAATTCAAATCTGAAAAAGGTATAATTACTCGCAAAATTGTTATTGACTAACACTAACTTGTAATATCATTTTTAGAAAAAATAAAAAAGCAACCTTAGAAATAGGGTTGCTTTTTTGTTTTGGATTTATGTTTCGTCCTAATATAACGTGAATTGTTGTTTTAGAAGTCTCACAGACATATTTATGAAAATAAAATTTAAAGATAAAATTGAGATTTTTATTAAAAATAGATTTGTTTTAGTGTATTTTTGGGTAATAATTGAATAAAACTCAAAATCATTACTAAATAAAAAACACTATGGGAAGATTATTAGCCATTGATTACGGACAAAAAAGAGTAGGACTTGCCGTTACCGATTCTGAAAAAATAATAGCAACAGCCTTAGAAACAGTTGCTGAAAATGAAGTTTTAGAATACCTAAAAAACTATATCGAAACCGAACCAGTAGAAGTTTTTGTATTAGGAATGCCCAAAAAATTAGATAACTCGCCTTCTAGTAATGCAGCAGCCGTAGTCAAGTTTCAGAAAAAATTAGAAACCCTTTTTCCTGATATTCCGATTGCATTAGAAGATGAGCGTTTTACTTCTTCGCTCGCCTTAGATGCCATGATTAGTGGAGGAATGAGTAAGAAAAATCGTCGTAATAAATCTAATGTAGATAAAATAAGTGCCGTTTTGATTTTACAGACTTACATGGAAAGAAATAATTTTTAGGCTCAATTTTCTATATCTTTTTTGAATATTATATTGATAATCAGCATGATAAAGGAAAAATAGCAGCCTAATACAATATTTAAAAAAAAAGTTAAGCTAAAAAGCACACAATACTAAAAAGAATTTTATTCTAAAATAAAATTTTTTTACAAAAAAAAACGTATAAAAAATAGATTGTTACAGAACAAAAAATTGAAAATAAGCCTGTTTGCAAAATTTATTTTTATATAAATATTCTTATGTATAAGTATTTTTTGTACTAATTTAATTATAAATTTCAGTATTTTAATTACATATAGTACTTTTGCAGCATAATTAATTATTATTCGCAAAAATTACTATGTAAATGAAAAAGTGTATTACTACATCGTTCCTACTACTGAATTCATTGAGGTTAAATAAAAAAGGTGCAAAACTCTCTTTCTCTCTTCTATTTTTATTCTTACCTATCTGTTGTTCTTACGGACAATTTTCAAAAGAATATACGTCTAAATTTGGAAAGGTAACTTTAGAAGAAGTTCAGATGAAAAGGCATGATGCTTTCCCAGAAGCTGATGCAATTATTCTATTTGAAACCTGTAATTCAGTTACCAAAATTGAAAAAATTCCAACAAACAGAGGAGATTTTTACAAATATGTTACTTATATAGATATTCATAAACGTATCAAAATTTTCAACAAAACAGCTCTAAATCAAGGAAATGTAAATATAAATTATACAGAAGAAAGACATTATTCTGGCGATAGTGAAGGAGACAACGTTACAGATATAAAAGCTACAACCTACGTAGAAGAAGAGGGAAAAATAAAGAAATACGAACTCTCAAAAGATGATATTTTTGAGAAAAATATAATAGACAAACGCAATAGTGATTATAAAGAAATTAGTTTTGCTTTGCCTAACCTGAAAGAGGGGTGTGTCATAGAATATAGTTATACTGTAGAAAGACAATTAGCTACAAATGGTTGGACTTTCCAGCATGAAATACCTGTTCTTTGGAGTGAATATTATACCATAATTCCAAAAGCCTTTGGTATTAGTCCTATTCATAAAGGAGGTTTCGACTATGAAATCAACAAAGAAACAACAGGAGAAATATTTGATGCAGGAGAGGGATTCCTAACACGTAATATACATTTAGCTGTCAAAAACCTTCCTGCCTTCAAAAGAGAGCTTTATATGACTTCTTCTGCTGATCATATTCAATGGTTTGCAGCAGAATATAACTCTTTGCAATTTGACTTTATGCCTCTTCCTCAAGTTTTTAATCCAAAGATGACACAAAAAGCAGAGCGTCTATTTATGATGGGAAACTTTGGAGAACAATTAAATAAAACAAGACCTATCAAACCCATATTAGATACACTCATTCATTCAGAAATGAGCCAAATAGAAAAAATGGCTGCTATTCATACATTTGTGGTAGAGAATTTTGAATATAACAAAGAGGTTGGAGTTTTTACAAAAGGAATTAAAAGAACAATGGATGAAAAATCGGGAAGTGCAGCCGATTTGAATTTTGTAATGTTAGTAATGTTGAAAGAAGCTGGTTTGTTTGCTGAACCGATGCTACTAAGCACACGAGAAAACAGAAAAATAAATCCTTTTTTATCTCCATCTATTTGGAAATTTGATTACACGGCAGTTTATGTTTTACTCGAACAAAAACATTATTTTTTAGATGCTACTCAAAAGCATTTGCCTACTGGGCTTCTTCCTTTTCATTGTTATAATGGACAGGCTTGGGTAGTAAATAAAGATGTCGTAAAATGGTTTGATGTTTCGGAAGGAGTAACGCAAAAGGAAAGTACAAAAGCCATGTTGAAACTTGATGAAACAGGTAACCTCACAGGCACAATGAAAATTACGTTCTATGACCATCTAAAAAGAAGAATTGCTGACCAGTTAGAAGCCAAAAATCAAGAAGAATATATTAAAGAAAGAATAGAAAGTGCAGATGTAGGGGTACAATCATTTGAATTTGAGGGACTTGAAGAATTGCAAGAACCTGTAAGTCTTACCTTACAAATCAAAAATAAATCGGCAGAATCAACAGCAGATTTGATTTATTTTACACCTGTTTTGTCTAGTCTTTTTGAAGAAAATCCATTTAAAAATCCTGAAAGAACTTATCCAGTAGATTTTGGCACAGCACAAACACATAATTACATGATGATTTTGGATATTCCAGAAAATTACGAGGTAGATGAAATGCCTCAATCTGTAATTTTTGATTTATTAGAAGGAAAAGCTGCTTATAGTTATTCGATTAGTCAACAAGGAAACAAAATTCAAATTCGTTGTAGAACGCAGATTAATGAAAAAACATTTTCTCCAAAAGAATATCTCGCTTTAAGAGGTTTTATCAATCAAATTATTTCAAAACAAGAAGAACAAGTCGTTTTGAAGCGAATTAATAATTAAGTTGTAGAGTTTAATTATGATTTAAACATCTGATTATCAGTAATTTAATCCTTTTACCCATTGCAAAAGGTAGCCTAAATTAAACCCACGAATTTATTCGTGGGAAAAAGCGAATTGGCACTTAGT
>PFKD01000403.1 GCA_002784125.1 Flexibacter sp. CG_4_10_14_3_um_filter_32_15 | reverse complement strand
TCTTTTTGAGTTCGTTTTACATAATTACGTTCCATAATTAAATTAATTGTGTAACGCTATGTTAGGATGGGACATTGTATGAAAAAAAAACATCTTCAAGTTGAAAAAGACAATCAACTTTTCAAAGAAATTTGCAGCAAAATAAATCAAGAATTAGTCTTTGATACATCAGCAAAAAACGAAATTGCCGTTTTTTTAGTGATAAAATTTTTGGTTTATTTTTCTCTGATGGTTGTAACTTATAGTTTACTTTTCACTATTCAAAATCCAATTCTTTTTTTGATTTGCTTTGTGAGTTATGGTTTTTTATCGCTGCTTTTTGCCTTCAATTTCTCCCATGATTTTTCTCATAATACTGTTTTCAAAAGTAAAACCCTGAATAACTTTTGTTTTACAGCTATTTACACACTTGTAGGCGCACACGCAGCAGCTTGGAAAAAACGTCATGTTCATTCTCATCATTTTGCGCCAAATGTAGCAGGCTATGATTCTGATTTAGAAATTTCTCGTTTGATTCGTGTTACGCCAGAAAGTAAATGGTATTCATTTCATCGTTTTCAATATATTTATGCGCCTTTTGCTTATACAAGTTATTCTCTTTTTTGGATTTTTGTAAAAGATTTTGTCATTTTTTTTTCTAAAAACACAAATCAAGATATTGATAATAAATTTACTTATCATCTTACTTTTTGGTTTCAAAAATCATTCTATCTGATTTATATTTTAGTTTTACCTTTGCTTTTCTCTTCTTTCTCTGGGCAAAATTATTGGATAGTTTTTGTAGGATTTTTACTGATGCATGGTTGCCAATCGCTTTTTCTCTTGTTTACCTTCTTTATGACGCATCATGTAGAAACGACACATTATCCCACAACGGATAAAGATGGTTATATCAATTATTCGTGGCTAATGAATCAAATCAAAAGCTCAAACGACATGCACCCTTTTAGCGAATCTGCCAATTTTATTTTTGGTGGATTTAATAATCATATTGCTCATCATCTTTTTCCAAATATTCATCACATTCATTATCCAAAACTGAATCGTATTTTGTATAAAATCTTAGAAGAAAATGAAATTTATCCCAATCAAACAAGTTATTTTGGTGGAATTGTTTCGCATTTGAAATTACTTAAAAGTAGAGGAGAAAAGAGTTAGTTATAACACATGTTTAGTGATGTTTTTTAGGTGTGTAGTTATTCCGTTTATTAACTACACACCTAGAAATTGAATATACTGTTTCATAGGTTTTCTTCTATTTTACTATTTATTCAATTCTGATAAAGTTATATTTTCTTACCAATAAAACGTATTACTTTTCCTATTCCGTTGTGATATAATCCTTCTTTTAGTTTGATTTCTACTTCTTCAAGCTGTATGATTTCAAAATCTTGAAAGTCATTTTGAATCAATTCTTTAGAGAATAACATTTCTAGTTTGTCGGGACCTCCTACATTTGGGTTTTCTTTTCTTTTCTCCAAATGCCCTTTGCTAAAACCTTCAAGAATAAGTAGTCCTTCGGGATTTATCAAATCTGCATTTTTTTTATGATATTCTGATAAGATTGAAGGATGAAAATGAGCATAAATCAAGACAGCAACATCAAATTTTTGATTGATTAGTGGTAATTTCAAAAAATCTCCAGCTTGATAATCAATACTTACATTTTCTTTTTCTGCTAATTGTAATGCTTTCTTTTGCCCTTCTTCACTACTATCAAAAGCTGTTACTTTCCAACCTTTTTTGGCAGCATAAATGGCATTTCTTCCCTCTCCTTCGGCAGCAAAGAGTATTTTTCCAGTCTTTTGTTGTTTGTCGATGACTTCTTTAAAAAATACATTGGGTTCTGTTCCATAAGCATATTCTTTTGCTGCATATCGGTTGTTCCACATTTCTTTCATAGCGTTTATATTATTAAATGATTGATTAATAGTTAGTTAAGTTCTTTTTGTCAAAAAAAGTGTGTTGTGTAATCTTTGTTACTGAAAGTAAGAGATATAAAATAGATATTTACATAAAATTTTTACGAAATTAAACGCAACAAAAACATGAATACCAAAAACTTAATCGGATTAGATACTGAAAAAGCCAAACATTTGGCTGAAAAATTAAATGAATTATTGGCAAACTATTCTGTATTTTATCAAAATACAAGAGGCTATCATTGGAATATCAAAGGAGAAAAGTTTTTCGAACTTCACGTAAAGTTTGAAGAATTATACAATGATTTACTTTTGAAAATAGATGAAGTAGCCGAACGAATTTTGACTCTAGGACACACTCCCAAACATAATTATTCAGATTATCGTACAATTTCTAAAATACAAGAAAGCGTTCAGGTAAGTGATGGAAGAACAGCCGTTGAGAATATATTAACTTCATTCCAAACTATTATAAGTCTGCAAAGAGAACTTCTTTTATTGTCTTCGGATGCAGCAGATGAAGGAACAAATGCTCTCATGAGTGATTATATTACTCTACAAGAAAAATCAGTTTGGATGTATTCTTCATTTCTAAATAAATAATTTTCAAACCTAAAATTATTTCCCTCATAGTATAAAATTTGTAAATCTTATACTATGGGGGAAATTGCATTTATAGAATTATTTTTTATCCATTTCTACCACCCAAATTCCTCTCAACTGATTTAATGTATAACCTGTTGCTTTATCGTTTGGATAGAGTTTATTAATTTTGGCTAAAGTAGCTGGTAATACTTCTGTTTTGGGTTGTCCATGACATTGCATACACATTTGATTGGTCATAATTGGATAATAACCTACTTCCTTATCGGCAATAGTTAATAGTTGAGGTTTAGGATCTTGACCATTAGCAATGCGTTGTTTTGTTTCCTCAATGTACTTCAATTCGCTTTCATTGGCTTTATTATCAGGATTTCTGTTTTTGTCAGAAACTCGCTTGATATAAGCATTCAAGGCTACTGCCATACTATCTGTTAGTGGTATAGCTTGTGTCGAACAAAATGATACAGCGTGTTCAGTTCCTTTTGTATTAATTGCTCCCAATAGATTTTTGCCCAAGACTCCTTTTGTTTGCATAGCAAATTTTTGTCCCATTTCAAGAGGAGATAATTCATTATTTCCTTGATTGTGTTTTCCTTTTTCAGATTTGTAATGTTCTTCAAACCAATCTGGAGTTTCCAAGTCTGCATTATAAATATAGGCAGCTATTTTAGTAAGTTTGTCTTCACTAAAATTCATTTTTGGCATTACATTAAAACGCTTTATTGCACCTTTCATTTTAGATTTTTCTTCACTTGGGTCATTCAAAAATGCTATCAAATCTTTGGTAAACTCTTCTTGAGTTGTGCCATTTTTGATATAATGCCTTTTGACTGCTTCCATAGGTGGCGCAGCTCGGTTTTCGTGTGAAGCATTCGGACTATGACAAGAATAACAGTTTGCTTCCATGAGTTGAAATCCTTCTGCAATGTCATCTTGATTAATTTCAGCCATGTTTTGACTTTCTTGAAGTTCAGTTGTTTTACTTTCTGAGCCAGTAGCCTCTCTTTTTGAATTGTTACAACTAACGAATAAAAAAGAAAGAAAGAGAGCGAGATAAATTTTTTGTGTTTTCATGTTTTTTTGATGAATAGTTTTTTCTGTATTTTTGAAAATGATAATAGTAAAGGGGATATTAAATTCAATTTCCACATTGTTCGTTAGGAGAACCAACAATCGCATCATATTCAGATTGTGTAATAAAAACAGGCGTATAAGTTCCTAATTGTCCTACAAAACTTCGAAGATGATTACGAGAACCACAAGTTAAATTATCATACGTATCCAACAAATCAGTACGAGTGGTATTATTTATAAAAATCTTAATATCACTAATATCCAAATCTTCAATAGTAGCTCCTACTTCCAATGCATGATTCAATGAAGAGTCCGATTTTGTTGTAAGTTCATTGTATAAATACTGTAAATCAGGATTTTGAAATACTCCTTCTACGTCATTTTCTACTGGGTCTGAAATTCCGTATTTATTCAGTAGAGTCAAAACCCTGTTCATGTGTGATTGCTCACTGTTTGAGATAGATGAAAAAATAGACAAATTATATTTTTGAAATGAATAAATATATACATCACGAGCCAATTTTTCTTCTTCTCTCAAAAAGATTAAGTCCAACTGTTCTTGCTCGGTTAGGACTGTTGGCATTTCTTCGTTGTCTTTTTCACAAGAAAAAAACACAAATGCCAAAATAGCGATAATAAAGAATGATTTTTTCATTGAAATTATGATTTAAAAACTTTTTGTAGATTTACGAATAGTCTTGTATAAATTAATTTTTTATTGTTTTCTTAGTTCAAAGGTGCATTTTATTTATATCAATTTCAGTAACAAAGGTTACATAGTTTTTTTCAATAAAATTCTTTTTATCATTTTTTTATTTAATGGAGGGATAGCATAGTGTCAATAATAAAATAAATTGTTTTGGTGGAATTATTTCGCATTTGAGAGTATTGAAATTTAGGGGAAAAGTAGAGGGATAAACTTAGTAAAATTGTGTTTTTATTTCTATGTTTGTTATTGAGCATCTTGATAGTAAACTGAAGACTAAAAAAAAACATACATGGACAAACAATTCAAACACATCAGCGAATCTAAAGTAACAATTACACAACTCATGTTGCCTTCTCATTCCAATTTTAGTGGAAAAATTCATGGAGGGCATATTCTGAATATGATGGATCAGATTGCCTTTGCTTGTTCTTCCAAACATTCAGGAAATTATTGTGTAACAGCGTCTGTAAATAAAGTCGATTTTCTAAATCCGATAGAAGTGGGAGAATTGGTTACGCTGAAAGCCTCTGTTAATTTTACTGGCAGAACTTCTATGGTGGTTGGTCTGCGAGTAACTTCTGAAAATATTAGAACAGGTACTACCAAACATTGTAATTCTTCTTATTTTACGATGGTTGCCAAAGATGAAAACGGAAAAAGTACGCCTGTTCCAGGAATTATTCTGACAACAAAAGAAGAAATAAGACGTTTTGCTAGAAGTATTACAAGACAACGAGAAAGCAATACTAGAACTTCTAGATTTAATAGTAAAATTTTTAAAGTTGAAGATTATTTGCATCTCTTTGAAAACAGTAATTCTAAGATTGAATTGAAAGAGAAGTAAAAGGGAGGTCTTTTCCCTATGTAATACAAATTATCGTTTTTTGTAGGGAAAAGGCAAGCCTTTTCCTAAACTAGCATTTTGAATTGGAAAAAAACTGTATGGAAGGAAAAAGCAAGCCTTTTCCCTACATAATACAAATTGACTAAGCGACACCCGAAGAGCAGCGTAACTAATTTGCTATACACCCAAATTTAATCTTATTTATTTTTTTAAACAAATAATCTGTATTTTTGTGTGAACTTATCAAGTCGTTGTTAGCGTCCTTACCAACAACATAATTTATACAAAATGGCAATTACAGAAAAACCTTTCCGAATTATCTACGAAGATAATCATTTACTTATCGTCAATAAAGCAGCAGGATTGCTCTCACAGGGCGATAATACAGGCGATAATTCGTTAGTGGATTTAGCAAAAGAATATATTAAAGTAAAATACAACAAACTGGGGAATATCTTTTGTGGTTTGGTGCATCGTCTTGACCGTCCTGTGAGTGGCGTAGTAGTCCTTGCCAAAACGTCAAAAGGACTAGAGCGTATGTCCAAACTTTTTAGAGATAGAGATATTAATAAAGTCTATTGGGCAGTTGTGAAGCGCAGACCTCCAAATAAGGAAGATAAATTGATTCATTATTTAGAAAAGGATTCAAAAACAAACACGACACAAGCCTACGACCAGCCACAAGGAAAGGCACAACGAGCAGAACTCAAATACAGATATGTTGGAAAACTGAATATGTTTCATTTGTTGGAAGTTACGCCTCTGACTGGCAGACCTCATCAAATTCGTGTTCAGCTCGCTGCAATCGGTTGTCCGATTCGTGGCGATGTAAAATATGGCTATAAAAAAGTAAACGAGGACGGAAATATAAACCTTCATGCAAGACGAATTAATTTTATTCATCCTGTCAAAAAAGAACCAATTATTTGTGTAGCTGCATTACCTCAAAATCCGTTTTGGGAAGAATTCTTAACTTTAGATGATTTTAAAATAAAAGACAAGCAGTTGGATTATCTACATTCAATGTAAAAGTAGAAGACAGTTTCCAACTGTCTGTATCATTAAACAATACAACTAATGGACGAAACAAAAACACAGAATACGCCACGCATTGCCATCTTCCCCGGTTCTTTTGACCCATTTACAAAAGGACATGAAGACGTAGTTAGGCGTGGACTTCATCTTTTTGATAAAATTATTATTTCGATTGGATTTAATAGTGAGAAGAAGCGTTTTTTCTCAATAGAAACCATGGAAAAAATGATAAAAGAAACTTTCAAAGATGAAGATAATATCGAAATCAAGGTTTATTCTGAACTAACGGCACTTTTTGCAAAGAAAAATGGAGCAAGGTTTATTTTGCGTGGAATCAGGAATACCACGGATTTTGAATATGAAACGCCAATTTCACAAGCCAACAAACACGTAGATTCGGATATCGAAACTGTTTTTTTGATTACTTCTCCTCAATATACATTCATTAGCTCGTCTATTGTAAGAGAATTGTACCGTTATGGACAAGATGTAAGTAAATTTGTACCGTATCAATTACCAGCAAAATAAATTTAGAAGTCAGATTTTAGAAATCAGAAATACGAGCAATTAGGAGATAATTGTTGTTTTCTAGTTTCCTAATTCCTAATTCTCAGTTCCTAATCTCTAATTCCCAATATCCAATTATTTATGCGTTTTACTTTATTTTTTAGCGTAATAGCTAGTTTGTTTATTTTTCCATCTATATCTTCTTTTGCTCAAGTAGATTATCAGAGTTATTACCAAAAAGGTAAAACAGAACTTTCTAACAAAAATTATTCTGCTGCTCGTCAGAGCTTAATTATGGCAATGCAAGAAAATCCTAGCAATGGATTCTTTTTTCCTGCTAGTTATCTGTATTCAATGGCAAGTTATAAAGGAGGTGATCTTGCCACAGCTTATACAAAAGTCGGTGAGCTTTTAGCAAAGGCAAAAAATGCTAATTTACCTTCTGACCAATACCAAGAAATGCTCTATCTGGGTGGCGTAATTGCCTTCGAAAAAGACCAATCTCTGCAAGCCATGACTTGGTTGCAAGATATAAAAGGCTCAAAACTGCGTACTGCTGTACAAAATTTGAAAGCTACTTTTTTACCTACAAAATCAGTTTCTGAATTAAAATTATTATATCAAAAATTCTCAAAAGACCGTACTTTATCAGAAGTTCTAGCTGATAAATTATCACAACAAAATGAGATTTCAGAAGAAGATAAAAAACTCATAAAAAATATTGAATTTGCCTATGGTTATACCTCACCTTATCAAAAAAAGCAAAATACTGCAACTGATAAAATAGTTAAGAAAAAAGAATACAATGTAGCTGTAATGCTTCCTTTTAGGTTACAAAATGAAAGTGTGGCTCGTGAAGTACAATCATTTTTGGATTTGTATGAAGGAATGAAAGTAGCACAAGAAGACCTGAAAAACGAAGGCATAACCATCAATTTATTACCTTTTGATACAGAAAATGATGCAAATAATGTAAGGCGTTTAGTTGGGCTTTCGGCTATGAAAAATATAGATATGTTTTTTGGTCCTTTATATCCTACTACATTTCCTATCGTTTCGGAGTTTGCACAAAAGAACGGTATAAATATGGTAAATCCTCTTTCTTATACGCCTGATTTGATTGAAGGAAAACAAAACACCTATCTTTTTGAGCCAAGTTTTCATACACAAGCAAAAGCAGTAGCTGATTATTCTTTTGATTCTTTAAATGCTGATAACGCCTATATTATTTATGGCAACTCTCGTAAAGATTCTACTTTGGCACATGCTTACAAAAAGATAGTAGAAGAAAAAGGAGGGAAAATAATGGTTTTTGAAAAAGTATCAGCAGGAAAGACTACTTTTAATAGAATAAACTCTTTATTGAAACCTATTGCTTCAAAACCCCCAAAACTCAAAGAAGGTGAAACATTCAAAAAACCTGAAGGAGATACAACAGTACATATTTTTGTTGCCAGTTCAGAACTCGCTGTGGCAGGTTCTGTAATTAGTGTTTTAAAAACTTCTAGGGTTGATATTCCTCTTTTTATAGATAAAGATTGGCTCAAATTCGATCAAATTGATATGAATGATTTTATGGATAGATCGGTATTTTTTATTTATACAGATTATATCAGTCCATTAAAAAACAAAGAATTCATCAAAAAATATATCAACAAAACAAATTTTTTACCCTCCGAATATGCGTATGTAGGTTATGAATCGTTTTACTTTTTTGGAAAAACAATGCATAAATACGGAGTAAACTTCGAAAACCAGTTACAAAGAGAACGTTTTAGAGAAGGAAAAGTAATGATAGGACAAAATTATTATAATTCAAATGACAATCAACTTGTTCCTTTACTTCGTTTTGTAAATAATCGCTTAGAAATTGTAAATCATTTTTATCAAGAATAAGATGAATTTCTGTTTCGTAATTCTCTAATTCCTATTTACCAATCCCTATTTACCAATTATTTGAATGCAGTTTTTTGACTCTCCTTTTAACGATGATAACTCTGTACAAGCAGGTTATTTCTTGTTGGCAGAACCTTTACTAGATGACCCTAATTTTGACAGAACTGTGATTTTGGTTTGCCGACATTCTGAAGAAGGCTCGTTTGGTTTGGTTGTCAATCGTCCAACAGAAATTACTGTAAGTGAAGCAACCGATTTATTAGAAATTGAAAATAGATTATTTATCGGAGGCCCTGTCGAACAGCATACCATGCACTTTTTGCATACCATTACTTCGCTCAAAGAATCTTTAACCATAACAGAAAATATTTTTTGGGGAGGAGACTTCGAACACTTGCAAAAACTTGCCTTAAAAGGAAAAATTACAGAAGAAAATTGTCGTTTTTTTGTAGGTTATAGTGGTTGGTCAGAATTGCAATTAGAAGCAGAATTAAAAAATAATACGTGGATTATCTCAAAAGTAAATCCAAAAATTATGTTTGAATACGAACCTGAACAACTTTGGAATGCTATTTTGAAGGAAATGGGAGGAAAATATAAAATCTATTCTAATTATCCAACCGACCCACGCTTGAATTGATTTTTGTGTTTTTATGTCGCTCGTGAGGACACGAGCAACATTAAAATTTAGCATACTTTTAAATACAGCCATTGCTCGTGTCCCCACGAGCGATATACACTTCTCTTTATGATTCGTTCTCTTCTCTCTCGTCCATTTGCTTCATACATTGTAAGTCAGCAAAGAAAATGGATTCAAAATTCGGAAAAAATTCAACATCAATGGTTGCAAAAATTGGTTTTTGAAGCAAAAGATACAGCTTTTGGAAAAGACCATAATTTTGGCGACATCAAAAATTATGAAGACTTCAAAAAGAATGTTTCCATAAATGACTATGAAGATTTGCGTCCTTATATTGACCGTATTTTGACAGGGGAACAGAACGTTCTTTGGAAAGGAAAACCCTTATATTTTGCCAAAACATCAGGAACTACCTCAGGAACAAAATATATTCCGATTACAAAAGATTCTATTCCAAATCATATCAATTCGGCTAGAGATGCCCTTTTGTGTTATATTCATGAAACTGGAAAAAGTCAGTTTTTAGATAAAAGTTTGATTTTTCTTTCAGGCAGTCCTGTTTTGGAAGAAAAAGCAGGTGTTCCACTTGGAAGGCTTTCAGGAATTGTAAATCATCACGTTCCTTCTTATTTAAGAACTAATCAAAAACCGTCTTACCAAACAAATTGTATTGAAGATTGGGAACAAAAATTAGATAAAATCATCGACGAAACTATCCATTCTGATATGTCATTGATTTCTGGAATTCCTCCTTGGGTACAAATGTATTTTGACCGTCTGCATGAGCGAACAAATGGAAAACGTATCAAAGATATTTTTCCAAATTTTGATTTGTTTGTTTATGGAGGTGTTAATTTTGAGCCGTACAGAAATAAAATTTATGAATCTATTGGAGAAAAAATAGATTCTATCGAAACATTTCCAGCCTCAGAAGGATTTTTTGCCTATCAAAATTCTCAACATGATAACTCACTTTTATTACTTTTGAATAGTGGAATTTTCTTTGAGTTTGTTCCTGCTGAAAATTTCTATGATGAAAATCCTCCTCGTTTGAGTATTTCAGAAGTAGAATTAGATAAAAATTACGCTCTTATTTTGAATAGTAATGCAGGACTTTGGGGATATAGCATTGGAGATACAATCAAATTTGTAAGTAAAGACCCCTATAAAATTATTTTTTCTGGGAGAATAAAACATTTTATTTCTGCTTTTGGCGAGCATGTCATTGGAAGCGAAGTAGAACAGGCTTTGCGTTTTGCGTTAGATAAAAATCCAAAAACTAGAACGACAGAGTTTACGGTTGCACCACAGGTTACCCCAAAAGAAGGTTTGCCGTATCACGAATGGTTTATAGCTTTTGAAAATCAGCCGAATGATTTAGAGAAATTTGCAACCGATTTGGATAATAAATTACAAGAACTCAACTCCTATTATAATGATTTGATAAGAGGTTCTATTTTGAGAAAATTAGTCATTCGTTCTCTTCCTGCTGATGGTTTCCAAACGTATATGAAATCTATTGGAAAATTAGGAGGACAAAATAAAGTTCCTCGTCTGTCGAATGACAGAAAAATAGCTGATGAATTGGAGAAGATTAGTTAAGAAAAAATATTTACCTTCAAAATCTTTCTTAAAAGCTACTTTTTGTATCTTTGTAATTATAGAGGTAAAATGGCATAACTATTTCTTTAATTTAACAAGAATCTAAAAAACCGTTTTATTCATTTCTTTTTAATTAATTCACAATTATTTTTTATATATGAAATTAGCAGTCATTGGTACAGGGTACGTGGGTTTAGTGTCAGGAACTTGTTTTGCAGAAACTGGAAATCAAGTCATGTGTGTCGACATTGATGAGAATAAAATTAATCGCCTTAAATCGGGAAAACTAACGATTTATGAACCGGGTTTGCAGGTTTTATTCGAAAGAAATATCAAACAAGAACGCCTTTTATTTACTACTGATTTAGAAGAAGCCGTAAAAGATGCTCAAATTATTTTCTTAGCTCTTCCAACTCCTCCGGGGGAAGATGGCTCTGCTGACCTTTCGTATGTATTGGGAGTTGCCGAGCAGTTGGGCAAAATCATTACAGATTATAAAGTTATTGTTGATAAAAGTACTGTTCCTGTTGGTACTGCCGAGCGTGTAGAGGCTGCTATTGCCAAAAATGCAAAAACAGAATTTGATGTCGTTTCGAATCCTGAGTTTTTGAGAGAAGGTGTAGCTGTTGATGATTTTATGAAACCTGATAGAGTGGTGGTAGGTACTTCTTCGGATAGGGCAAAAAAAGTAATGGAAAAACTCTATAATCCGTATGTAAGACAAGGAAATCCAGTTATTTTTATGGACGAGCGTTCGGCTGAAATGACAAAATATGCAGCTAATTCTTACCTTGCTACACGTATTAGTTTTATGAATGAAATTGCAAATATTTGTGAGCTTGTAGGTGCAAATGTTGATTTTGTTCGTAAAGGAATGGGTTCTGATAATCGTATCGGACAACGATTTTTGTTTGCTGGTGTGGGTTATGGTGGAAGTTGTTTTCCAAAAGATGTACAGGCTTTGGAAAGAACAGCCAACGAAAATAAATATGAGTTTAAGATTTTGAGTTCGGTAATGAAAGTAAACGAACTTCAAAAAGTAGTAATGGTAGATAAAATCAAGTCATTTTATGGCGAAGATTTGACAGGAAAACATTTTGCGATGTGGGGACTTGCCTTCAAACCAAATACAGATGACATTAGAGAAGCTCCAGCCTTGTATATCATTGATGAGCTTTTGGCAGCAGGTGCAACCGTTGCTACTTTTGACCCAGAAGCAATGGAAAATGTACACGAACAATATGAAGGAGATGAGAGAGTTTCTTTTGAAGAAAATCAATACAATGCACTCAAAAATGCTGATGCTTTGATTATTGTTACTGAATGGAACGTTTTCCGTACTCCAGACTTTGAAAAAACATTCGCTATCATGAAAGATAGAGTTATTTTTGATGGAAGGAATGTATTTGATTTAGCTCAAATGGAAGATTTGAAAACGTATTACAACAGTATTGGAAGACAAGCTGTTGATACAAGAGAGAAAAAACAAGTTCCTCAAGAAGCTTAATTTATTTGTCATTGGTGGAGACACCAACAACGGCAAGAGTCGCTCGTAGAGATACGAACAACAGTAGAATTTGTCTTTTTTTATATTTACCCTATTTTTTTATAGAAATAGGGTATTTTTATGCTTTAATTTTCAAAACACGTACTAAAAATTATGCTAAAATTTCTTTTCAAAGTAACCTTTCAATCGGCTATTTTATTTTTTGCAGTTTCTTTTCTGACTGTTTTGTATGATATTACTCTACCCTACCATTTTTTAAGTACTTGATAATGAGCAGTTTAATTTATATTTTAATTTACATAT
>PFKD01000333.1 GCA_002784125.1 Flexibacter sp. CG_4_10_14_3_um_filter_32_15 | reverse complement strand
GTTCGTTTTACATAATTACGTTCCATAATTAAATTAATTGTGTAACGCTATGTTAGGATGGGACATCATATAGATCATAAAAATCATTTACCAATAAGTTCAAGTCGTTTTTATTTTGTCCAACTACTTAGTTATGCTACTCTGTAGATTCTACCAAGGTTACGTTGCTCTGCAATTAAAAAGCAAAAATAAGACGTGTTACTATATTGAAACTTAAAAAATAAAAACCTACGTAAAAAAATGAACAGCAATTTAAAACTCCAATTACTTTCAGATAAATTAAAACTTCAAGAAATTTATGATTTGCGAGTAAATGCCTATGAAAATTCTGAACAAGCAGCTCACGTAAATAAGACAATATACCCAAAGGGTTGGTCAGATGATTTAGATGAAAAAGAAGGTGCTTTTCATTGGGTAATTATGGATAATGATAAAATTATTGCAGCAGCAAGACTTGTAACTCTTGAAAGTCTTGATGAAACAGATGGCGAATTTGAAAATTATACCCATTTTATTCCACTTGAAAGACCTTTTGTCTATTGGAGTAGGCTGGTTGTGCATCCAGATTATAGAAGGCAAGGAATAAGAATGAAATTAGATAAAATCCGAAAAGAGTTTTTACTAAAAAATCCACATATAAAATTTGCACTTACGAGTGTTGTAGAAACACGTAAAAAACACCTTTTAGAGCTTGATTTTGAGCATTTAGGAGATGTGATGTGTGAATGGAATGGAACGAGTAGAAAATTTTGTTTATTCTTGTATGAGAATATTCAGATGAATTAAAATTTAATAAGGAATTGAGTTTTTTATTTTCTGTATTTTTGTAGTTATTGAATCAACTCCAACAAACAAAACTATGACACTCTACGAACGCCTACAAAAAGAAACTTTTCTTATTGCTGGTCCTTGTGTAATCGAAAACGAAGAATTACTCTTCGAAGTAGCCGAACACATGGTCGAACTTTCTAAGAAAATGGGGTTTCTTTATATCTTCAAAGCCTCTTTTGATAAAGCCAACCGTACCTCAATGGAATCTTACCGAGGACCGGGATTAGAAAAAGGGTTAGAATCATTAGCCAAAATAAAAGCGAAATATCAAATTCCGATTACGACAGATATTCATGAAGCCTTTCAAGCTGAAATTGCTGCTCAAGTAGTGGATATTCTTCAAATTCCTGCTTTTTTGTGTCGTCAAACTGACCTTTTACTCAAATCTGGTGAAACTGGAAAAATTGTAAATATCAAAAAAGCGCAATTCCTTACTGGTAGAGATATGGTTTATCCTGCCAAAAAAGTAGAAAGTACAGGTAATCATCAAATTATGCTCACAGAACGTGGGACAAGTTTTGGAAATCATAATCTTGTCGTTGATTTTAGAAATATTATCGATATGAAAGAAATGGGTTATCCTGTTGTGATGGACGTTACACATTCGGTACAAAAGCCAAGTGCAAATAATGGAACAACTGGAGGAAATAGAGAATATATTCCTTATTTTTCGAAAGCAGCAGCAGCAATGGGTGTAAAAGGATTTTTTATGGAAACGCATCCAAACCCAGATAATGCGCTTTCTGATGGCCCTAATATGGTAGAGTTAGCTAATATAGAAAATGTATTGAAAGAAACATTCAATCATATTATGGTGTAAATCATTTTTTACTGTTTCAAGTAGTGATGCTTGAAACAGTAATTTTAGAATCTCAAATTAGAATATACGATGAAAAATTATTTTCTCTTTATCATTTTTATAGTAGTTTCTTGTTCTACAAAAACAACTGAAAATAAGGTTGAATCTATGGAAGTTGAACAAATAAATATTGATACCACTAAAATAGCAGTAACTTCAAAAGACAATCAACCTAAAACGTGGGAAGAAAAATAAGATTCTCTTCGAAAACAACTTCTTGCATCAAAGTCAAATACTATTCTAAAATCTGACTTTTTTCAAGAATTTTATATTAGGGGTTTTGTAAATCAAGTAAATGATAAGATTGAATTTGATTTACCTTTTAATCTTCACAGTTTTGATTGTGGTGTACCTGATTGTTATTTTACAAATCTATATTTTACTATTCCAATCACAAATCCTATTGAGTTTCCGAACCAAATTGCTTGTCATTTTTTAGAAAAAGGTTGTGGAATAGAAGAAGAATTTTCTAAAAAAATGAATTTTCAATTAGTTGAAAGTTCTGCTCATTATGTCAATTATTATTCTGAAAAGGAAAAAGCAAATTTGATTTTGATAGGAGATAAACAAAACTCAAATCTGTATTATTTTACTGATGTAAAAACAAAATTTGGTAAAAGTAAATTTGATAGATAAGATTTTGAAAGAATATGATGAAGAAAATCCAAATTCTATTTTGCCTTATCGAAGCTCAAAAATACTTAAAAATGAGTATGAAAGTTTTATTGAAAAGTAGGGAAATTAAATTGTTTTAATCCAAACATTCCATATCCGTTTTTTGATTTTTATATTTCAAAACTAATTCATAATCTTTCATTAAAGGAGCAAGGTCAGAACAAGCAACTTCTTTATTTGCAACTGTGGCAGAAGTAGGATTATTTTTGACAGACGAACGAATTGTAAATTCCTTTTCAAGACATTTTATTAATTGATTATCAATTATATAAAAACGTTTTTCGGTCATATCATCTCTAGTAGCATTTTCTTGTTTTGCATCTACATCAAATCGCCATGTTGAAGCATCATGAAAAATAAAAAATACCTTATTATCTTTTAAGAAAAATTCTTTGGTAACTCCTCCGTGTTCGTATCCACTATTGTGCTTTATTCTGCGAACTTCTCCATTTTCTACAAAATAAATTACATTACCTGACTCTTCATAACAGCTATAATTGAAAAATGTAGAATCTATTTTTCCTTCTGAGATTTTAGACATAATACTTTGATACTCTTCTCTAATATCTTCGACGGTTTTTAATTCTTTTGATTGGTTTTCTGTGTTTTCTTGGTTTGTTTCTGTTGATGTATTTTCTGTAATGGTTTCATTTTCTATCGAAATAGAATTTTGTTCTAAATCGGACGATTCAGCCGTTTTGGTTTCTGAATTTCCATTGCAAGAAATAAATATAAAAATTAGAAGTAGATAAAATAGAATTTTCATAAAAAATGAGATTAAAGATTTTTGATAAGTGATAAAAATAAGTGCATCTACAAGATAATCAAGAAAATATTCAAACACAAAAAAAGGTTGCAACGAGATGTTACGACCTTTTTTTACAGAAAATAAATAGATGTTAAATTAGTCAATTACAGTAACTAATTCTTCTTTCGGTTTTCTTACTTTTTTCAAGTTTACCAACCAGTCGTTTTCAGCTTGTCTATAACCGACAGGAAGAAGTACACAACTTCTAAGACCTTTTGCTCTCAAACCTAAAATCTCATCTACTGCATTTGCATCAAATCCTTCCATTGGCGTACAGTCCACTTCTTCGAAAGCACAAGCAGTCAAGGCTTCTGTAAAACCAATATAGGCTTGTCTTGCAGCATGTTGGAAGTTTACTTCTGCATCTTGTTGTGGATACATTTTTAATAACATCTGACGGTAATTTTCCCAACCTTCGTTTTTGAAGCCACGCACTTCGTTTACCCAATCAAATGCTTTATTGATTCTCTCAGCCGTATAAGTGTCCCACGCTGCAAAAACAAACAAATGCGAACAGTCTGAAACCACAGATTGATTCCACGCAACAGGCTTAATTTTGTCTTTAATTTCTTGATTTGTAATGATAAATACCTCAAAAGGCTGCAATCCACTTGAAGTAGGCGCAAGAGAAATCGCTTCGATAATGTTATCAATTTTTTCTTGAGCTACTTTTCCGCCGTTCATTGCTTTTGCAGCATATCGCCAGTTGAGTCTTTCTAATAATTCCATTTTTGGTTGTTTAAATTGAGTTTTTTTATAAAAAAATTATGATTCTTTGTTTTCTGATAAAATTTCTATCCATTCATTCAGTACGCCTTTCAAGTGCATAATATCTGAAACTTCGACATTTTCACTAACTAATACTTTTCCAAGTTCGTTTGGAATATCAGCAGCTTGTTTTTTTAGTTCTTTTCCTTTTGCTGTTAGTTTTATAATAACACTTCGTTCGTCTTTTTCAGAACGATTACGCTCAATAAGTTCCATTTTTTCCATACGTTTGAGCATTGGAGAAAGTGTATTTGTATTGAGTAATAATTTTTCCGTAATCTGGTTTACTATAATTCCGTCATTTTCCCAAAGTACCATCAAGACTAAATATTGGGGATAAGTAATTCCCATTTTATCCAAAAAAGGCTTGTAGGCTTTTGTGATAAGACGAGAAACTGAATAAATAGGAAAACAAATTTGATTGCTAAGTTTTAATTGAGAATCACCCATTGAGTCCTTATTTTTAGTTGTCATTTTGTTTTTTTGCTTTTCTATTTTGCCAAAATACTTGCCAAGCTCCACTAGACCACAATGCCCAAGCAATCAAAACAGGTTGAAAAAATAATCGTACTAATCTTGCTCTATCCGAATTCAATGCGCCAAAAGCATCTCTTCCTTCAAGGTATTGAGAAATATTACCGGGGAAAATCAATATAAAAAAGATAGCTAATGCCCAGCCAAATTCAATTCGTTTGGATTTCCAAAAAGCCAATCCTAGTCCCAAAATCATTTCTACAATTCCTGATAGAATAACGACTAAGTCTTTACTAAAAAAAGGAATCCAATCAGGAACTTGCGCCTGAAAATCAATTCTATTAAAAGTCAGATGACTAAACCCTGCATAAATCATAAAGAGAGCTAGTAGGATTCTAAATACATTTTGTACTGTTGATGTTTTCATTTTAAGAATTTTTAAGTCGCTTGAGTTAAAATCGCATACTATTAAATCGTGTACGATGCAAATATACGATATTTTTTATAAGAATCTACTATTTTTCAAAAAATAAAAACCATAGACTAGAGAAAAGATAAGTCTTTGCCTAGTTTATGGTTATGTTAGTACAGAATTTATGGGGTGCATCTCAAAATGTCACATGATAAAAAATAAAAACAGGGTTAAAACCCTACTGTTTACCCACATGTTTTTTGTAAAACAAAAAACAGTGAATTTTGATATCCACCCGATTCAGTTTTAAATTTATTTTTATAAAATTAATTTAGTAAATTAGCTTCCAATAAGATTACTGTAAGATATTAACTACTACTTTATACAACCAATTTTTTGAAAAAAAAATATTATAAAAATACTTTAAATTTTTCTTTTATAAAGAAAATAAAAGAATATATTGCTATTTTCATAGTAACACTGCTTGTATTGTGTCTATCAAATTCTACTTTTTCTCAATCTATTCCTACCACTTTTTTAGAAGATTCAACAGAATCTTATAGCATTACAGATAAAATAGGGGTTTTTAGAGAAGAATCAAATAAAAAAGAAAGTATAGAAACGATACAAACTGTAGATTTTGTGATAGAAACAACTCAGTTTATAAATCTTAATGGAGAAAATCAAAAAATTTGGCTAAAAATTCCACTAAAAAATAAAACTGACTTAGAAAAATGGTATTTAGAAGTAGGAAGTGGAAGAGCAGATGTTGATGTTTTTATACCACAAATTGATAATACCTATAAAAAAATAGAACTTGGATACAGCAAACCTTTCATTGAAAGAGTTTTCCAAACAGACCGTTTTTTAATTCCTATTCAATTAGAACATCAAGCATTTAAAACAATATATGTAAGTATAGAAAGTAATTATTTTCAAGCTCCTATTCATATTGCACCTTGGGAATACTATTTTGAAAGAGATCACAAAGTAGATTTGGCTGAAGGAATGTATTATGGGTTTATTTTAGTTATGTTCCTTTATAATCTTTTTCTCTATTTTACATTGAGAGAAAAAGGATATTTATATTATGTTATTTATTTGCTCTTTCTAGGCTTAGGAATTGCTCAATTACGAGGGCATAGTTTTGAATTTTTGTGGGGAAATCAGCCTTGGGTAAATGATTATGACCCTATTATTTATTCTATTTCAGGCATTTTTGCCAATCTTTTTTTTATAGATTTTCTTCATACTAGAAATAACTCTTTAGTATTTCATCGTATTTTACAAGGTCTGATAATTTTGAGTGTTGTTCCAATTTTTGTAGCATTATTTGGAAATAAAGCATTGAGTTCTACCTTAAATCAAATATTACTTGGGATTTCTTGTATCAATGGTCTTATAGCTGGCTTTTACATTTACTACAAAGGATACAAACCTGCCAAATACATGATTGTGGCTTGGTCATCTTACCTAATAGGATTATTTATTTTTATACTCGCAGGAGCAGGATTTATTGCTTATAATGATTTTACTTCAAGTGGTCTTTTGATTGGTTCTGCTATCGAAGTGGTTGTTCTTTCGGTGGCTCTGGCTGCCAAAATAGACTTCTACAAAAAAAATCAGGCAGAAATGCAAGCCAAAATGCTCAAAACTTCTGAAGAACACCGAGAATTTGTAGAAACCCAAAACAAACGCTTAGAAGACCGAGTAGTCGAACGAACAGAAGAATTAAATGTAGTCAATGAAGAGCTATCTGTAAATCTTGAACGCTTACACGAACAAAATATAGTCATTGAGAAAAAAAATCATGATATTACAGCAAGTATAAATTATGCAAAACGAATTCAGCAAGCCATGCTTCCTAGTTTGGAAGAAATAGAACGTGTTTTTCCTAATTCGTTTGTATTTTTTGAGCCTAGAGATATTGTTTCAGGAGATTTTTATTATTTCAAACAAGTTAATCAAAAAGTAATTATTGGTGCGATTGATTGTACAGGACACGGTGTTCCAGGGGCTTTTATGTCCTTGATAGGAAATGATTTATTAAATGAAATTGTAGAGAATAAATCTGTTACAAAGGCTTCTCATATCTTGGATAGATTAGATGAAGGAGTTATAAAAGTACTGCGTCAAACAGATACACAAATACGTGATGGAATGGATGCAGCTTTTTGTGTCTATGATTTAGAAACAAAGGTTATGGAATATGCAGGAGCCAGAAATCCACTCATTTATATAGAAAATGGAGAGTTAAAGACCATCAAAGCAGACAGGCAATCTGTTGGAGGAAATCTTATCAAAAATCAATTCAACCGAAAATTATTTACCACTCATACATTAGATATTACACAAAAAGCCAGTTTTTATTTGTTTACAGATGGTTTTCAAGACCAGTTTGGAGGCAAACATGATAAGAAATTTACGATCAAACAGTTTAGAAAAGTGCTTTTAGAAGTCTCAAAATTACCTTTCTCTCAACAAAAAGACTACCTAAAAAATACACTCAAAAACTGGAAAGGTTTTAATCGTCAAATTGATGATATTTTAGTATTTGGATTTCAAATAAATACAAAAAACTAGAAAAATAATTAAAATACACACAAATAAATGCTCTTAGATTTAACAGACAAAATAGCTTTGGTAGCAGGAAGTACACAAGGAATTGGACTTGCAACAGCTCATCTCTTTGCTAAGAGTGGTGCAACAGTAGTGCTTTTGGCAAGAAATGAAAAAAAACTAAAGGAAATTATTTTAGAACTTCCAGTACCTAAAAATCAAAAACATAGTTATTTAGTGGCCGACTTTTCTTCTCCCAAAACACTACAAGATGCGTTGAGTGATGCAAACAAAGCAACAACTTTTGAAGGCGCACATATTTTGATCAATAATACAGGTGGCCCGCCTCCCAATAAAGCCCACAAGGCTTCTTTGCAATCGTTTAGAGATGCTTTTGAGCAGCATCTAATTTGCAATCAAATATTGGTACAAGCTCTTTTTCCATTTATGAAAAAGGAAGAATTTGGAAGAATTATCAATATTATTTCTACAAGTGTAAAACAACCAATTGAAAATTTGGGTGTTTCTAATACAATTCGTGCAGCCGTTGCAAACTGGGCAAAAACACTTTCTTTTGAGCTTGCACGATATGGAATTACGGTAAATAATGTCCTACCTGGCACTACTTCTACATCAAGATTAGATGCAATTATTCAAAATAAAGCTAAAAGTAGTACCATTTCAGAAGACGAAGCAGCACACAAAATGAAAGAATCTATTCCAGCAAATCGTTTTGCAAAAGCCGAAGAAATTGCAAACGCAATTTTATTTTTAGCTTCTGATAAAGCAAGTTATATAAATGGAATCAATCTCCCTGTTGATGGTGGAAGAACAAGAAATTTATAAACAACCTTCAAAACTCAATTTCAAGAACGGTTTAAAAAATTAAACAAAAAAAGGTTGTTCTCAACTAGGAACAGCTTTTTGCTTCCTCTTTCTGATTAATTGTCTATCTTAAATATCTTGATAAATATCTTGATAAATATCTTGATAAATATCTTGAAAATAGCCATAGTGTAATAATTGAAAAATGTACAATATGTCTATAATAGACTATAATTTTTCTATTTGAGTGGTGTTACACTTCTTTCTAATAGTTATACTATCAAATTTAGTATAAACACTATTAATTTGTAAGTTTTGTTTCATTTTTTCAAAAAAAGTGATTATTTTCACAAATCTGTCATTCTACTGTACCCTAACTATTTTTTAAACACAGAGTTCACAGAGGAACACAGAGAATATAATTATATTATTTAAAATTATTTTTGTAAATTATTTATTTAAAAAAGTACTATTTGTATTTATCTGTATTTCAAATCCTATCAATCCTAAAAATCCTTAACCATAATACCCTACAAAAAAAATAGTAGGGTACAGTACTGTCATTCCCCACCCTTTTATTCAAAATTTTGGTATTATTCAATAACTGTATCAATACAATATTAAATAGCAATATTTAAAGTTAGTGGCTATTTAGCTGAATAGCTGTGCAATATTTGTAGTCATACAATTTTAATTTTATTGGGTATATAACAAATTGTCGTTTTTTGTAGGGAAAAGGCAAGCCTTTTTCCTACAACTATAAAATTAATAAAGCGACATCTTGAGATGCACCCTAGCAGTTTGTATGTTACTTACATAATTTTTTTTTATTAAAATTTCTATTCAATCGCCTCTTCCACTAGCGTACTATCTTTTTCAGGATAACGCTCATAGTAAGGAGTAGGACAATAATAACGACGTTTTATATCGACAGAAGGTTGTAAAAAAGGAGCTTTTCGGATTCCAGACGTTTTGTCTTCATAAAGGCTTTGCATATATAAACCAAAAATTGGAAGTGCTGTCTTTGAGCCTTCACCTACATCAGAAGTACGAAAACGAATGGCTCTGTCTTCTCCTCCTACCCAAACGCCAGTTACCAAATCTCTCGTTACGCCCATATACCAGCCATCTGCAAAGTTAGAAGAAGTTCCTGTTTTTCCTCCGACATCATTTCCACTTCCCAAAACGCCATACGACCACAAACCTAGCGATGTTCCGTGTGGTTCTTGTGTTCCTCCTTTAAGCATGTAGCTCATCAACCAAGCTGATTCTTTGGATAAAGCACGACGAGATTCGCCATGAAAATAATGAAGTGTTTTGCCATGTTTGTCTTTTACTTGCCACAAAATCTGTGGTTCTTGCCACACTCCACCGTTCATAATGGTTGCATAAGCTCCTACCATTTCGAAGAGCGATACATCACTAGAACCTAATCCAATAGAAGGAACTTCTGCCAATTCTGATGTAATCCCCATTTTTTTGGCATAATGTGCTACGGTTGTCCAGCCTACTTTTTCGGTTAGTTTGGCTGTAACTGTATTGATTGAACGCCCCATAGCGTGGCGAAGTGTCATATAACCATTTGTATTTACCCAGTCTGCATTGTGAGGAGTCCAAATTTTCGGTTCACCATTTTCTTCGTACCTAATAATTGGATTCGTATCTAAAATAGTATCACAAGGCGACATATTCAACGAATCAATCGCTGTTGCATAGACAAACATTTTGAACGTCGCCCCCGGTTGTCTTTTGGCTTGACGCACTTGGTCGTATTTGAAATATTCAAAATCAAGACCACCTACCCACGCTTTTATGTGTCCACTATAAGGGGCTAAAGAAACCATTCCAGACCTCAAAAGTTGCTTATAATATTTTATTGAATCAATGGTAGAAAGTGTGGTATCTTTTCTGTGAGCTGAGTTTTCCCAACTAAAAACCGTCATTTTTTTAGGTTTTTCTAATAGAATCTGAATAGAATCACTTTGCTTTCCATACTTTTCTAATAAATATTTGTAGTAATCTGTTTTGGCAACATTATTTTCAATATAATTTTCAATCGGTTTTTTGTTGCTATCTGTCCAGGGAACTAAACCTTTCCATTGTTCGTGGAATTTCTTTTGAAGAATAGGCATTTGTTTGGCGATAGCAGCCTCTGCATGAGCTTGAATTTTGGAATCAATGGTAAGATAAATTTCTAACCCATCTGCATATAAATCATAACCAGCTTTCTCACACCAATCTTTGAGTTTTTGAGTAACATAATTTTTATAGTAGGTACTATTTCCTGTTTCGGCTACTTCATAAAAAATAGTCAAGTCTAAAGGCAACTCTTTAAGAGAATCGTATTTATCACGAGTGAGATACTTATATTTTCTCATTTGACTCAAGACTGTATTTCTTCTTTGTAATGCTTTTTTTGGCTTTCGGAGAGGATTGTAAGTAGAGGGAGCTTTCAAAAGTCCGATAAGCAAAGCCGATTGATGAATTTCTAAGCTATCAGGTGAAGTAGAAAAATATTTTTTTGCTGCTGCATGAAGTCCAAAGGCATTATTTCCAAAGGTAACTTCATTGAGGTACATCGTCAAAATTTCATTTTTTGTATAAGAACGCTCCAAACGAACAGCCGTAATCCATTCTTTTATTTTGGCTACAATGGTACTCAACATACCTGCATCGCCTAGTTTTCCTTTGCTCTCTTCCGAGCGAGTTTTGAATAAATTTTTGGCAAGTTGCTGACTTAGCGTACTTCCTCCTCTATTATCTCCCTTCAAAAGAGCTAACAAAACCCCCACAGTAGCCTCTGCATCTATTCCAGAATGATTTGTAAAACGCACATCTTCAGTAGCCAAAAGAGCCAAAATAGTCATTGAATCTATTTCTTCATACTTCAAAGGAGTTTTGTTTTGACTATAATAACGAGCCACTTCTATACTGTCAGCCGTATAAACTACCGAAGGTAAAGGTATTTTGGGGTTTTCAAGAGCTTTAAGAGAAGGAATTTCTCCAAAAAAACCAAACCAATTAAAGCCAATAGCAGCAAAAAATAGGATAATACTCATTATTCCAATTCCAATTATCCACCATAAAGCACGACAAAAACGCAGTATTTTAGACTCTCCTTTCGGAAAACCAACAAATGCGTAAATTTTTTTGGCTATTTTTTTAAAAAATTGAAAGTAACGATTCATTTCAGTCGTATAGAAATATCCTTATTTCGAGTAAAATTATTGTATAGAGTAAAATTACGTTTATAAATTACAATTAACAAAATACTTTCTAATTGAAGCGTATTTTCTAAACAAGGCTTTTTTTTAGCTAATATCAAAATTATTTCTATAAGTTTTGTACATTTGCAGTACATTGTTTTCAATAGAAATTTAAAATAAGTAGGTTAAAGCAAGAAATAAAAATTATGATTCAATATCAAGGTTCTAAAAATATCATTATTGCTATTGATGGCTATTCAGGTTGTGGTAAAAGTAGTACGGCAAAGTCTGTGGCTGCTCGTTTAGGATATGCTTACATTGATACAGGTGCTATGTACAGAGCCGTAACACTTTACTTTTATCGTCATCGTGTAGAGCATACAGACAAAGAACAGGTAAGAAAAGCCCTTACTTCTATTCTATTAGAATTTAAGTTTGATGAAGCCACTAAAAGTAGTCATATTTATTTGAATGGAGAAAATATTGAATCACTTATTCGTCAGATGCACATTTCAGAGCGTGTAAGCCAAGTTAGCACTATTGCTGAAGTACGCCATTTTTTAGTAGCACAACAACGCCAAATGGGAACTAAAAAAGGAATTGTAATGGATGGACGAGATATAGGGACAGTTGTTTTTCCAAATGCAGAACTAAAAATTTTTATGACTGCTCAAGTAGCTACTAGAGCCTTACGTCGCCAAAAGGAATTAGAAAATTTGGGGCAACATGTAGTGCTTTCTGAAATTATTACTAATCTTGAAAAAAGAGATTTGATAGACTCTACTAGAGAAGAAAGTCCACTCAGAAAAGCCAACGATGCCATCGAAATTGATACTACAAATTTAGAATTTGAAGAGCAAGTAGAGCGAGTTTTGGAACTTATGAAAGTAGAAAATAATTTGACCAACCGATAATATGATAATATACAATACAAAAGTTAATAAGTAACTGGACTAAATTATTTAATAGTCTGCTGCTGTCTGACACCTAAAAAGTGTATTGAGAGTTTATATATCTCCTGTATCTACTTTTTAGTTTTTTGATATACTTCACTTTCCAAAGGGGTGCATAACAAATTAGCTACGCTGCTCTTCGGGTGTCACTTAGTCAATTTGTATTACGTGGGGAAAAGGCTTGCCTTTTCCCTACAAAAAACCAGCAATTCCCAATGTAAATTAAATTAGCAATAAAACGCCTTTTTAGGGCTTAATAATTTGAAACAAGGGCTTTAAACTCTCTTAAATGTTGAT
>PFKD01000119.1:13515-14065 GCA_002784125.1 Flexibacter sp. CG_4_10_14_3_um_filter_32_15 | reverse complement strand
TGTAAATTGAATTTACTCTGATAATTAAAGTCTGTTTAAACACACTAAAAGCAGTATAAAAAGTTTCGTGCGTTTACCCTAGTAATCTATTAAGGTAATGCCTAAATTTTTCTAAAATGTAAATTTATTTATCTTAATATTAATTATCCAAAAAGCGATTCATCTTTTCCCTTTTCTTTATCAGTATTTTCATTTTTACCTCCTTCTTTTATATCTCCTTTTACGGTTGGGTCAAATAGAGATTCTGCTGCCGAAGGTTCTGGAAGTACAAAGTTGGCTTTATAAATAGCTGGTTCTTCTAGTTTTCTGCCTAAAGCTCTCCAACCTTTTACATCCTCTAGTGTATGAAGTAGGTAAGAGATTTTGAATTTCTTACGGTTTTGTTGATAGAAAATCTCTACTTTTAGATTACTCTGAGAATTTTTCTTTTCTTCATTCTCAAAATGAACAGCCAAAACTTCTGATTTTTGATGCTTTGGAATAAAATCAAATTCTTTTCCAACTGTTGTAGTTTCGATTCTGAAACGCTTTATAAAGTGCGTTTTGGATT
>PFKD01000119.1:870-13498 GCA_002784125.1 Flexibacter sp. CG_4_10_14_3_um_filter_32_15 | reverse complement strand
GGTAAGTTCAAAATTAGTTTGCTCATAACTTCCATCTTTGAAAATTACTAAAATGGTATCGTCATTATCAAACTCTCCTAACTTTTCGCCTATTTCGTCTTTGTTGAGCGTTCCTGTTACGGCATCATAATAAATTTCTAATGCACCTAGTGTAGACTCTCCTTCTTTGGCTAATTTTATTCTACGAACAGGATATTTTGTAAGTTGATTTCCTTTTACGCCACGCCCTTTTATATCTAAATCAGCAAAATCAAAATCAAAACTCTTATTTTTTGCTTTACAAGCATTTGATAAAAGAACATTGACTACTTCAGCTTCTCCATTCGGATTGGCAGAGAAATAATGGACTTTAGATAATTTGTGGTCGCTGGCAAGATTGTATTCTCTTTCACGAGTTACTCCCAAAACTTGGAAACGTTTTACATAACTCGTCCCTGATTTTCCGTCTAAATACGACATATTATACACCATTCTCTCATCGCCTTTTCTATACACATCGACGTGAATGATATTTTTGCCTACAAAAACTTTATCAGCCACTTTCACGACCTGCATAACGCCATCTTCTCTGAAAATGATAACATCATCTAAATCAGAACATTCATCTACAAATTCATCTTTTTTAAGTCCGATTCCGATAAAACCTTCTTTTCTATTGACGTATAATTTAGCATTGTTGGCAGCTACTACACTTGCTTCAATGTTATCAAAAGAAGAAATTTGAGTTTTGCGTTCTCTTCCTTTTCCGTATTTTTTCTTTAATTCTTTGTAATAATCAATAGAATAAGGAATGATATTTTCTAAATTATGACGAACTTCTTTCAGTTCAGTTTCCATTTTCAAGCGCAAATCATCAGCTTTTGAAGTATCGTATTTCGAAATTCTTTTGATTTTAATTTCTGTTAGTTTTACGACATCTTCATCTGTAATTTCTCTGTATAATTGTTCTTTATACGGTTCTAATCCCTCGTGGATTGTTTGAATGACGATTTCCCACGTTTCGGCATCTTCAATTCGGTTATAAATTTTTTCATCAATAAAAAGACGTTCTAAAGAAGAAAAGAATATTTTTTCTAATAATTCGGCTTCTCTAATCTGTAATTCTCTTTTGAGAAGTTCTCTTGTAAAATCTGCACACGTTTTGAGCATTTCATTGACATCAATAAAATGAGGTTTGTCTGCAATAATTACACACGCATTTGGCGAAATAGAAACCTCACAATCTGTAAAAGCATAGAGCGCACTCATCGTAACATCTGGCGAAACCCCAGGGGCAAGTTTTACCAAAATCTCTATTTCAGCAGCCGTATTATCGATGACTTGCTTGATTTTGACCTTTCCTTTATTATTTGCTTTTAAGATAGAATCAATCAAACTTGTAGTTGTCGTACCAAAAGGAATATCACGAATAACTAAAGTTGTTTTATCAAATTGTTCTATTTTGGCACGTACACGCACTCTTCCACCACGTTTTCCAGCGTTATAATTTTCTATATCACAATAGCCACCTGTCGGAAAATCAGGATAGAGATTTATTTTTTTATCTTTCAACGCATCAATAGAAGCATCGATGAGTTCATTGAAATTATGAGGAAGAATTTTGGTAGAAAGACCAACTGCAATACCTTCAACTCCTTGCGCCAAAAGCAACGGAAATTTTACAGGCAAAGCCATTGGTTCACGTTTTCTGCCGTCGTAAGTAAGCTGCCAGTCCGTTGTTTGAGGATTGAATAAAACATCGATAGCAAACTTAGACAAACGAGCCTCAATATAACGAGAAGCTGCTGCACCGTCACCAGTACGCACATCTCCCCAGTTTCCTTGAGCATCGATGAGCAAATCTTTTTGTCCCATATTTACGAGTGCATCTCCAATAGACGTATCTCCATGTGGGTGATATTGCATAGTCTGACCGATAATATTTGCCACTTTGTGATAACGACCGTCATGCATTTCGTTCATGGCGTGCATCAATCGTCGCTGCACAGGTTTTAGTCCGTCTTCTATACGAGGAACAGCACGTTCCAAGATTACATAGGAAGCATAATCTAAGAACCAGTTTTGATACAACCCCGAAACAGGAAGAATATTAGATATTCCATCTCCATTTAGCGCATTAAAATCTTCTGCATGTTCTTGTAATGATTCGTCGTCTGCGTGTCCGTTTGTATTGTCTTCGCTCATATATTTTGTATTGTCTTTGTTTTAGTAGAAATTGTTGTCGCTCGTAAGGACACAAGCAACAGTAGCATTTTTATTTTTTTGCTAATAATATTAGTCTAAAATTTTATGTATTGCTTTAGATTGATTTGGTCTTACAAAAATACGTATTATTTTAATAAATGCTAAATTATTTAGCAAAAACATTTTCTGTTAGTATGGGGGTATAACAAATTGTCGTTTTTTGTAGGGAAAAGGCAAGCCTTTTCCTAAACTAGCTGTCTGTATCAAAGAAAATACCTGTATGGAAGGAAAAGGCTTGCCTTTTCCCTACGTAATACAAATTGACTAAGCGACACCCAAAGAGCAGCGTAGCTAATTTGTTATGCACCCGTTAGTATTTGAGAATTCAAAACTACGAAAAAATGATTTACTGACAACTACGGAAAACTCCAAAAACTATTGATACAATGTGTAAATATTGTTTTCAAAAGAATAAAATTGTTTATGAAATAAAAATAAGATTTAGTATATTTAGACCACTGTACTCTACTATTTTTATTTTTTAATCTCCAGTTGAAAAATAGAGCCAAACCAACCGTCGTTGAGGCGCAAATGCAGCCGTCGACGAGGTTTTAAAATAGTAAGTAATCGTAGAAAATTAATGCATCTTATTTTTTAATGTAACAACTTAATAATCAATGTTTTATGTAATTATCAATAATCCATTTTAAATTAGCTTCGCTGCTTTGGCAGGTGTCCATTTACTTAGGGTACAGTATATTTAGATTACACTTCACTACTACAAAGAATGAATTTTTATTTTTCCTGCTTTTATAAAGTTTCAGTATTCTTTTTTCTTGCTTTTTTATTTTACCCTACTACGACTGTTTTTTCTCAAACAATAGTTTTAGAAGGCGAAAAAGAAGTTTCTAGTCTAGGAAGTTCTCTTTCTTACTTTACAGACTCAGAAAATAAAGGATATTCTATTGAAGATATAAACAACGTAAGTTTTGATAAAAACTGGACAAAGAACCCTTCCGAACACCTTAATCTAGGTTATTTATCTGTTCCTGTTTGGCTCAAGGTTACGTTTTCTAATAAAAGTCAAATAGACGATTGGCAGTTTATCTTGGATATGCCTTTTACAGATAGTATTGATTTTTATCAAAAGAATAACGAAGGTTTAATAAAACACACTCAAACAGGTTGGATTTTTCCCTACCACTCTCGTGGAGAAATAAAAAATAATGGTTTTGCTTTTCCTTTAGATATTTCACCTAATGAAGAGGTAATTTGTTATTTGCGTATTCGCTCTAATTACCCTGTTTTATTACCGATTTATATTCTTACAAAAGAACAAACGCACCAAGATAGTAAAGATAGTCATATCGGATATGGAATTTATTTTGGTATTCTTTTAATAATGATGCTCTATAATTTGGTTATTTTCTTAATCATCAGAGATATAAATTACCTATATTATGTACTGACAATTATTTTTACATTCTTGACTTTTGCTGGAGTGAGTGGCTATTTATTCAAATATATTTATCCAGATTTTGCTGAAGCTAATGTTTATTTGATTCGTGCAGCAATGATAGGAACAGTCATCACAACGGCTATTTTCACTATTCAATTTTTAGAATTAAAAAAATATAGTATTTGGCTATTTCGTTATTTTTTATTTATTATTGTTTTAGCTGTTTTGGCATTTATTATCAACTATACAGGTTGGACAGGGACAGTAAATGCAATCACTAAGTTACAAGCTTTTTCGCTTCTAGCTACAGGTATTTATTGTTGGTACAAAGAAAATAAATTTGCTCGTTTTTTTGTTTTGGCTTGGGCTTCCTATTTAATAGGTGGACTTATGATTACGCTTCGAAATAGTGGAACTTTGCCTATCAATTTTTGGACAAATCACGGAGCAGAAATAGGTTCTGCCTTAGAAGTAGCCTTGATTTCAATAGCCTTAGCTGATAGATACAGAACCATCCGAAAAGAGAAAGATATAGCTACCAAAAAAGCCCTTAACATAGAAAAAGAATCAAAAGAACAATTAGAAGTAAAAGTAAAAGAACGTACCCAAAAACTCAATGAAAGCAATGAAGAACTAGCACAAATCAATGAAGAATTATCAATAACCATAGAAACTGTAGAAAAACAAAAATCAGAGATTCAGTTAAAAGGCACAGCTATTACAAATAGCTTGAATTATGCAAAACGTATTCAAGAAGCTGTTTTGCCTTCTCAAAATGAAATTTGTGAATATTTTGATGATTGTTTTACACTTTATTTGCCTAAAGATGTGGTAAGTGGAGATTTTTATTTTTTCTTAAAGCAAAGAAATTACACCTTTTTAGCTGTTGCAGATTGTACAGGTCATGGAGTTCCAGGTTCATTGATGGCAATGATAGGAACAAACCTTTTGAGAGAAAGTATTGTAGAAAAACAAATAACTTTACCTTCTGAGATTTTGATAAATTTGCATCAAGAAATTGTAGTTACACTCAAGCAAAAAGAAACAGGAAGCAAAGATGGAATGGATATTTCACTATGTGTAATTGATAAAACTAATAATAAAATCACTTTTTCAGGAGCTAAAAATGCCTTAATTAGTATCAAAAATGGCGAAATTACAGAATATAAAGCGAGTAGGTTTAGTATTGGTGGTTCTCTAAAAACAGAAGGAATCTCTTTTGAAGATACACTACTAGAAATTGATAACCAAACTTCGTATTATATGTATTCAGATGGCTATCAAGACCAGTTTGGAGGAGAAAATAACAAAAAATTTATGCGTAAAAACCTTAAAAATCTTCTACAAACTATTCATCAACTACCTTTTGAAGAGCAAAAAGATATTTTAGAAAATACACTTACAAAATGGCGAGAAGCAGCACAAGCTCCTCAAATTGATGATATTTTAGTAATGGGATTTAAAATATAAATTTATAACAAATAAGACCATCAGATAATTTGTAATTTTGTATATAAAAATTTAATCTACCCTAAAAAAATTATCAAAATGACTCAAACCAAATTAAGCGTAAACATCAATAAATTTGCAACTTTACGTAATGCAAGAGGAGGAAATAATCCAGATTTAATCAAAGTAGCACAAGATTGTGAGCGTTTTGGAGCGCAAGGAATTACGATTCATCCACGTCCAGATGAGCGTCATATTCGTTATGATGATGCATTTGCACTCGCCAAAATTGTCAAAACAGAATTTAATATTGAAGGAAACCCACAAAAAGGACGTTATTTAGAAATTATAAAGGAAATAAAACCTACACAAGCTACTTTAGTTCCTGATTCAGACGGAGTTCTGACTTCAAATGCTGGTTGGGATACCATTAAATACCAAGATTATTTAAAAGAAATAATTACAGATTTGAAGGCTTTAGGAATTCGTATTTCTATTTTTATTGATCCAATAGACCAATTTATTGAAGCTGCTGCCAATACAGGAGCTGATAGAATAGAGTTTTATACAGAAAGTTATGCAAAGAATTTGCATGAAAACCCAGAAAAAGCCATTCGTAAGTATGTAAATTGTGCCGAATTTGCTCACAAATTAGGTTTAGGAATCAATGCAGGACACGATTTGGATTTAGATAATCTGAATTATTTAGCCAAACATTTGCCGTATTTGCAGGAAGTTTCTATTGGTCATGCACTCGTTTGTGATGCGCTTTATTTGGGACTTGAAAATACGATTGGACTTTATAAAAGAGCTTTGAAAGTTTAAATTTAATAAACTAAGAAATCCTATAAGGTTTTTAAAAACCTTATAGGATTGATGTAGAATTGAAATTGATTATATCTTTTTACATTCTTTAATTTGTATAGGCGTTCCCCACATAAAAATACCAAAACCCATAGCTTCTTCCCCTTTTACTTCTACTTTCAAACCTTCTTTTTGAAACTCTGGTGCTAAACTTTCAGGTTTGTATTCTGTGCCATCTTCGGCAACAATTCCCCAAAAACCACCTTCTAAATCTTGATAAACTACTTTTCCTTTGAAATGTGTCATAATAAAAATTGAATAAATTAAAAAATGAATAATTTAGACCCTAAGGGGTTTTCAGAAACCCTTAGGGTCTTATTTAGCTACGAGACTTTTTATAAACAGGAACACTACTACAAGCCTCCCCAAACATAATCAGTTTTGCAATCGGTGCAAGTCTGCGAGTAACTTCTCCATAAACATAATTAGGAATCTGAATTTTGCTACAACCTTTAATCACAACTTTTGCACCTTCAAACTGTTGCCAGTCAAAAGAAGTAAAAATATCTCTGTAAAGCTCACTTTCTAGTTCGTCGCTTGTTCCTATAATTACTTTTTTTGCAAATGGTTCTATATTCGAAACCACGACCATAAAAGCCCACATCGGAACAATCGCATCCACCGAACAAATTACATTTACAAATTTACCTTCATACTGACTCCAATCGTGATTTTTTACAAATTCTCTAAAATCTTTTTCTTTTACAATTAGTTCTTGAAAAAGATTTATTTTTAAGTCATACGTAATTCTTTCGCCTTTCGGATACAAATCTTCCAAATCAAAAGTAATGACTGACGAATTGACGACTTTATTTAATGTTTTTTCCATTGCTATATCTTTTCGAATACTAAAGTATTCGGTACATTTTTCTCACGCTAAAGCGTAAGCTACATTTTTACATTTTATTATTTTTTCATCATTTTGAAAGTAAAGACTGTCAAAACTAAAATAATTATTCCCATCAAAAGCCACAACCAAAGCGAGTTTTCAAAAAGTGGTGTTACTTTTTCTACTTCTTTTTGTGGAGTTTTTTGTTCTGCTTCTAATTTTAATGAAATTAAATCAGTAGGAATTGTATTTTCGAAACGAACAATATCATAATTAGGTTTTTGTAACCTTTCATTTCCGTACATTAAAAAATAAGTTGAATTTTTATCTATCGGAGTTACTCTAGCAAAAAGTTGATTTACATAGCCTTTCATTTCTAGCTTTCCAATGTCCAAAGGCTGATTATCTTGATTTTCAATAATAATTTGATACTTTTTAGATTTTATATTCGAATTTGAGCTTGAATTAATAAAAAAACTTGAAATTCCATTTTGTTTTTCTAAAGAGGAAAGTGTATTGGTATGTAATGTAACAAAATTATAAATCATACCTTTTTCTGTTATTGTACTATCTAATAAATACTTAAACTGAATAGTTCGGTAATAATCAAAATCATTTTTTACATACAAAGAAAGAAAATCTACTGGCACAGAGTGCACTAATTGTATATCAATGATAGTTTGTTTTTTCTCTTTATTTACTTCTACATTTTGAGAAATAATTTTTATGTCTTCAAAATTTCCTACTGTTGTTTTCTGTAAAAATACACTTGCAAAATTTAGTTTTGGTTCATTATTTTTAAAACTGCTTTCACTTTGATTTTCAGATTTATCTGAAATATTAATTCTATAATATTTATATTTTGAATTTGGAAAAATAAGTTTGTTAAAACTATAATTTGTAAATTCATTTTGAATAGAAACAATACGATAATCATTCAAAACCTCAAACCATTCCTTTTGGTCTTGACTTCCTTCCAGTTTTATCCTCCAATCAAAATTAGTATTCTGAAAATCTAGTTTTATTAAATTGATTGATTCTTCTGTGTTATTTTCTTTTTCTAGAGTAAAAAAATACGAATTATCTTTTTTAGAAGAATTAATTATTTTAAAATTAACTTTCTCATTTTCAGATTTTTGCATTACTTTTCTAGTCAGAAAAGGAGTTTCTAACGTATCCGAATCAGACACACCAAAAATTCGAATATCTGAAAAATCGGTATTCGTTTTTTCTAAAACTTCAATGGGAATATTTATTTTATACCATTCTGTCTGTTTGCTGTTCTGAATTCCTTTTATTTCTCTTTTATAAAGAAAATTTTGAGCAAAAACAGTAGTACTCAAAAGAAATAAAGCTAATATAAAGCTAAATTGAAAGATTATTTTTTTCATAAGTTTTGTTTACAATAAGTTATAAACCTATAAGGTTTTGAAAACCTTATAGGTTTAAATTAAATTGATTATTTTTTAGAATTCATCAAATCCTCAATTTCCTCTACTTCAATAGGAATAGTTCCCATCAAATCATTGTAGCCATTTTTTGTAATGACAATGTCATTTTCCAAACGAACTCCAATTTTTTCTTCTGGAATATAAATCCCTGGTTCGACGGTAAATACCATTCCTTCTTCTATTTTTCTATCAAAAGCACCATAATCGTGAACATTGATTCCTAAGTGGTGTGTTGTTCCGTGCATAAAATATTTTTTATACAACGGATTAGCTGCGTCTTGGTTTTTAACTTCTTTTTTATCTAAAAGTCCTAGTCCAATTAATTCTTTTTCCATCAAATGCCCTACTTCTTTATGGTATTCTTGAAGTGTATTTGAAGGGTTTAGAAGTTTCATGGCATCACGCTGAACACGCAAAACAGCATTATAAACCTCTTTTTGGCGTTTTGTGTATTTTCCACTTACAGGAATTGTTCTTGTCATATCAGACGCATAACCTGCATATTCTGCCCCAATATCTAGCAAAATAATATCTCCGTCTTTACATTTTTTGTTGTTATCAACATAATGCAAAACACAAGAATTTTCTCCTGATGCAATAATCGGCTCGTAAGCAAAACCTTTCGAACGGTTTGTTATAAATTCGTGTAAAAGTTCGGCTTCAATTTCGAATTCCATTACATTTGGTTTTACAAAAGAAAGCAAACGACGGAAACCTTTTTCAGTAATGCTACACGCATGACGAATAAGTTCGATTTCAGTTTTTTCTTTGATTGCACGAATTTTATGCAAAATAGGTGCGCTTCTTTGGTAATTATGAAGAGGAAAACGATGCTGCATTTCTTTACGGAAACGGTCATCACGAGTTTGAGTTTCTACGCCATGTCTTGTGTGTTCGTTGGTTGTAAGATAGACATTTTGAGCAGGAAAAATCAAAAATTGCTGCAAAATAGACCAAAACTCATCTATCCAAAATACAGTTTTGATACCTGATTGTTTGGTTGCAGCTTCTTTAGTGAGCTTTTCGCCTTCCCAAACTTTTATATGGTCGTTGGTTTCTTTGACAAATAATACTTCTCTGTATTTTTCGTCTTTTGCATCTGGAAAAAGAACTAAAATGGTTTCTTCTTGTGCAATTCCTGTCAAATAATAAATATCCGAATGCTGAACAAAAGGCATTGTACCGTCTGCACTAGTCGGCATAATATCATTTGAATTGAAAATGGCTATCGAATTGGGTAATAAATCTTTCGTAAATTTTTTACGATTTTTTTCAAAAAGTTTGCTTTTTATAGGTTCGTGTCGCATAAAGTGAGAATAGAATGTTATTTATTTTGAGTTTGTTCAAAAGTACAAAAAATTCTATGCACAAAAAATACTGGAACGGATTGGCGAGTGATTTATATGATTTTTAAGATAAAAGGCAGGATAAATACAAATTGGCTGAATAATTTTATGTTACCTATCCACTTCTCCCAAATTAATATCCAAAGAACCAACAATAGCAATTAAATCAGAAAGTAGCGTATTTTGAGCCAAATAAGGCAAAACAGAAAGGTTGCAAAATGAGGGCGCACGAACTTTCAAACGAAAAGGAATATCGCCTTTTTTATGTTTTGGATTCTGTCTAAAGAAAAAACCTAGTTCGCCCTTCGGACTTTCTCCTCTAAAATAAAAATCGGTTTGAGGAGGTTTTATACGTTTGGGAACTAATGCTTGTGGGTCAAAATCTCGTGTTCGTTTGTGCTGCTTGGTCAGTTTTTCTAAGCATTGCTCTATGATTTTAGATGATTCTTTACACTCTTGGAAACGCACAAAATTTCTGTCCCAACAATCGCCAGTCATCCCCATTTTTCCTTCTCCAATCGGAATATTAAATTCTACTTCTTCATAAATGGAATATGTATCTACTTTTCTCAAATCCCATTTCAATCCAGAAGCTCTCAGCATTGGCCCTGTAACTCCATAATTTATAGCCGTTTGCATAGGCAAAACACCAACATTTGCCGTTCTTGAAACAAAAATTCTATTATTGATAAGCAAGTTTTCCAAATCATCTAATTTTGGTTTTAAATGATTGATATATTCACTACATTTTTCTTCAAAATCTAAAGGCAAATCATAATATAAGCCACCAATCCAAATATAATTGTATAAAAGTCGTGCGCCACTTATCCATTCTAAAAGGCGTAAAATATATTCACGTTCTTTCATCAACCACAAAAAAGGCGTAGTTGCTCCCACATCGACAGCATACGTTCCGATAGCAATAAAATGAGAAGCAATTCGGTTGAGTTCTGCCACCAAAACACGAATATATTCCACTCGTTTTGGTATTTTGTCTGTCATTCCTAACATTTTCTCTACTCCTAGTGCATAAATATGTTCCGAATTCATAGAAGCAACATAATCCATTCTATCAATGTAGGGAATAATTTGAGCATAATTTAGACTCTCAGCGTGCTTTTCAAAACAGCGATGCAGATAACCAATATGAGGAACAACTTCTCTGACAACTTCGCCATCTGTAATGACTTCCAAACGCAAAACACCATGCATAGAAGGATGTTGAGGACCTAAATTAAAGAGCATTTCTTCACTTTTGAGCGTTTCAGAAGTATATTTTGTGGGTTCGGATTGTTGGAGGAAAGACATATAATTTTTTTCGGTTTTGAGCTAGGAAATTTTGGTATTCTTGTGAGTTTGGGTTTATTTTGTGAATGTACATTTTATTTGGGGCATTTATCATTTATCAATTGAACAAGGTTTTAACCCTATATTCAGAATAATACAGGGTTAAAACCCTGTTCAATTGATGGAAGTGAAAAAATTACTCATATTTCATAAATCCAAATTTTCTAATCAATTCTTGTTCTTCCCGTTCAAATGATTTCTCTTTATGATGTTCTTCTTGATTTTTTAGATAATTTCTGACTTTTTTTATCATAGATTCCGACACAGATACAGCATAAAATTCTTTTTACCAAGCAAATTTTCGTTCTGTAAGTTCATTTTTGTTTATCCAAAATGAAGATTCTCCTTTTAATAATTGAGCAATTTGAGCAAGAGTCTGTTCAGCATTCATTGAAACCAAAAAATGACAATGGTCTGAATATCCATTTACAAAATCTACTGCTACTTCTTTCTCATGTCCATTAACAAATATATGTTTCCAAACCTCCTTTCTAAGTGAGGGAGTGTCTAAAAATTGTTCTCTATTTTTGTACTCCAAACAAAATGAATATATACTTTTATAAATAACATGTTTAATTAAATATTAATTAGGCTATTTTTGCTACTCTGGAATTATGAATTGAACAGGGTTTTAACCCTGTTTTATCAGTAAAAATGCTTTCAAATTCAAATAACAGGGTTAAAAATCTGTCCAATTGAAGAATGAATGAAATCAAATTTTATGTGTATTGATACAATAGAAATATTTACATTTTTTTCAAACAACGCTTCAAAGCGTCTCTCCAATGAGGAATTTCGATATCAAAATGCTGTTTGATTTTAGACTTATCTAATACACTATACGAAGGACGCTCTGCTGGGGTTGGAAATTGCACAGAACGAACAGGCAGTAAATTTACTTTTTTATCTTTTGTTTGGTTCGATAACTCAAAAATAGATTGAGCGAAATCATACCAACTTGCTATACCTTCATTGGTATAATGATATGTTCCCCACAAATGAGGTTCAACAAATTTTTTATCTTCTAAGGAAAGAATAATTTGAAGAATCGTATCTGCCAAATCTCGTGCATACGTCGGACTTCCTAACTGATCATACACTACGTTCAAAGGATTTTTATCAGCAAGAGAAAGCATCGTTTTGGCGAAATTTTTACCAAAAGAAGAATAAAGCCACGCCGTTCTCAAAATAATAGTGTGTGGATTATACAACAACGCATTTTTTTCTCCTTGCCATTTTGAAGTTCCATAAACTCCCATCGGACTAGGTGTATCACTTTCTGTATAAGGCGTATTTTTTTTTCCATCAAAAACAAAATCCGTCGAAATATGAATCAAACGAACCCCATGTTTTTCACACGCTTTGGCAAGATTTGTTGTTCCGACTACATTGACTTCATAAGCTGCCAGTTTATCATTTTCAGAGGCATCAACGGCTGTATAAGCTGCTGCATTGATACAATAATCAAAATGTTGAAGTTCAAAAAGTTCGTTTACTCGCTTTGAATGCGTAATATCTAGCTTTTCAAAATCAGTAAAATGAAAATCAAAAGGGTAGGCTTTTTTTAAGGCTTGAAGTTCTTGTCCTAATTGTCCGTCTGCTCCTGTTACTAAAATCATAAGGTTTATATATTTTAAGTAGCAGATAGCTTCCAAGCTATCTAATAGTTTTCAAAAACAGCTTGGAAGCTATTTACTAC
>PFKD01000119.1:0-837 GCA_002784125.1 Flexibacter sp. CG_4_10_14_3_um_filter_32_15 | reverse complement strand
TTACTCTGATAATTAAAGTCTGTTTAAACACACTGAAAGCAGTATAAAAAGTTTCGTGCGTTTACCCTAATTTACTACTGTTTTTTTAATGTTTAAAATGTCTAGTTCCTGTCAAGACCATTGCCATTCCATTTTTATCGCACATATCAATAGAATCTTGGTCTTTTATCGAACCCCCCGGTTGAATAACTGCGCTAATTCCTTCCTGTGCAGCAATTTCCACACAATCAGGGAAAGGAAAAAAGGCATCGGAAGCCATTACAGCTCCTTTCAAATCAAACCCAAAAACTTTAGCTTTTGCAATGGCTTGTTTGAGCGCATCAACACGAGAAGTCTGTCCGACACCACTCGCCAAAAGTTGTCCCTCATTAGCCAAAATAATTGTATTCGATTTGGTGTGTTTTACCAGTTTGTTTGCAAAAAGCAACGCTTTAACTTGCTCTTTTGTTGGCTCTTTTTTGGTAACTGTTTTGAGGTCTTTTTCTGATTCACTTTTCTTATCAGCATCTTGCGAAATTACGCCATTCAAAAGTGTTTTGAAATGAACATGTGGAAAAGCTACCTCTTTACGTTTCAAAAGAATACGATTTTTCTTTTGAGAAAGAATATTGTATGCCTCATCTGAAAAATTAGGCGCAATCAAAACCTCAAAAAATAAATCATGCATAGCTTCGGCAGCTTCTGCATCTACTTCACTATTTGTAATCAAAACACCTCCAAAAGCAGAAAGGGTATCGGCTGCAAAGGCTTTTTTGTAGGCTTCAGCCACCGTTTTGGCAGTTGCCATTCCACAAGCGTTGGTATGTTTGAGAATTGCGAAAGCAGGAGTTTGGTCTT
>PFKD01000028.1:12761-15810 GCA_002784125.1 Flexibacter sp. CG_4_10_14_3_um_filter_32_15 | reverse complement strand
TTTTAACTTGGTCAGACCTTCGGTACAGACCAAGTTAAAATTAGGTGTTACCAAAAATAAAATTATCACAAAAATTGTCAGATAACCAAAAAATTTATGTTGCTGGGGCAAAAAATCCTGTATTTTTAATTCAAGGTAAAAATGAATATTGGGTAAAAGGAGATAGAATGAGTATTGGTGGAAAGCAGCGTCAGTTGGGCGATTTTACTACTCATGAGTTTGATTGGATAGAAGGAACACAGATTTATCTTTTTTCAGATGGCTATCAAGACCAGTTTGGAGGAAAAGATGGATACAAACTAATGCGTGCGAAGCTAAGAAATCTTATTACTCAAAACAGACATTTGCCTATGCAAGAACAAAGACAAGTTTTATTAGATTTCTTCCAAGAATGGAGAAGTGGATACAGCCAAATAGATGACGTTTTGGTAATGGGATTTCAATTATAAAATCAAAAAAAATACTCAAAATAAACTTTGTAAGTAGTTTCATTCTTTCATTTAAGCGACAGTAAACTAATTTGTTTTTATAAGAAATAAATCAAAAGTCTATTCAGTTTTTAATTGGATAGGATTTTTTTGTATCTTCGTTAAAAGTAAAATCTAAAGAAAATAGAACTCAAAAATAGAATAAGAAAAAAATAAAATGAATATTTCCATCATAAAGCCTAAAAAAAAACGATTTAATGTAACTGGAAACTGCTATCCTCATTTGCATTACATGATGGATATTTCTGCCAAAATGAAAAAAGTAGATGAACTGATCGATTATGGAGATTATTTTACTATTAGTCGTCCTCGTCAGTATGGAAAAACTACGTTGCTTGTTTCCATAGTTGATTCTTTAAAAAATAGCAATGAATATTTACCTATTCTGTTGAGTTTTGAAAATATAGACGAAAAATTGAATGCTACAGAAGCAACTTTAGCACAATCATTTATTAAAAAACTTACTACTGATTTACTAGAAATCTATCCTCATTTAAAGGAAAAATTGGAGGAAATAAGCAATCAAACAAATTCTATGTTTGAACTATCTTATTCCATCACTAAAGTCATAAATCTAATAGATAAAAAAATAATTTTACTTTTAGATGAGGTAGATGCAAGTAGTAATTATGTTCCTTTTTTGAAGTTTTTAGGCATTTTGAGAGCAAAATTTTTAAATCGTTTTTCTCAAAATGATTATACATTTCATAGTGTAATTTTAGCAGGTGTTCACGATGTAAAATCGTTAAAATATAAAATAAAAAGTTCAGAGGATTTACAATATAATAGCCCTTGGAATATCGCAGTAGATTTTAAAGTGCCGATGGAATTTAATCCACAAGAAATTATTCCGATGCTTTCAGACTATAATGAAGCTGAAAATATTGGAATGAATGAAAACGAACTAGAACAACTAGCAGAAAAATTATATTATTATACTTCGGGTTATCCTTTTTTGGTCAGTCGTATGTGTCAGATTGTGGCAGAGGATATTTTGCCTACAAAAGAAACGAATCAAGATAAGAATACTCAAAAATGGACTTTAGAAGATATTGATAGCGCATTTTTCTTGATACAAAAAGAAGTAAACACCAATTTTGAGAGTTTGATAAAAAACTTACAAAACAATCAAGATTTATCTAATTTGGTTTCTGACATGCTTTTGGAAGGTAGAATTGTTCCTTATAATGCTCGTAACACAGTTATCGAAAAAGGAATATTATATGGCGTTTTCAAACAGAATGGAACAGTAAAAATTAATAATCGAATTTATGAACAAATTATCTATGATTATTTAGTCGTAAGTATAGATATTGATAAAGTAAAACCTGCTTATTTTACTGAAAATAAATTTGTTTTACCAAATAAGGAACTCAACTTTGAACTTATTTTACAGCGTTTTCAAGTTTATTTAAAGGAAAATGAGAGTAGAAAAGAAGAAACTTTTTTAGAAAACCAATGGCGATTACTTTTTATGACTTTTCTTTATCCGATTCTAAATGGAAATGGTTTTGCTTTAAAAGAAGCACAAATTTCAGAAGAAAGAAGACTTGATTTGGTGGTCATTTATCACAGTCATAAATATATTGTAGAATTAAAACTATGGCGAGGTGAGGCTTATCATGAAAAAGGAATTTCACAACTCTACGATTATTTGGAAAGGCAAAACAAAGATACAGGCTACCTAGTCGTTTTTGATGACCGAAAAGAAAAAACTACTCAACTAAAATCCGAATGGATAGAAATAGAAGAAAAACGGATTTTTATGGTTTGGATATGAGAGTTTTGAAAAAACTCTGACAATAGTTTGAAATTCAATCGTTTTTGAACTATTGACAGCCTTTTGAAAGGACTGTCAAAGTTACAAGAAAACTTTGTCAGTAGTTTTTCGGTAATCCGAAATAACTCTGACAATAGTTTAATAAACTAAAATCATTTTTTAAATTTAGATTTTTAGTTGTAATTTAACTGAACTTATATCATTTTAATAAAATAATGAAAATATCTATTTATCCTCCTTGTGGATTTTCAGAAATTGGACAACGAGAAAATAATGAAGATGCTTTATTTCCTTCTTTGGAGTTGGCAAGTGAAAATCATAATTTATTTATAGTTTGTGATGGCGTGGGAGGTTCTGATAAAGGAGAAGTTGCTAGTAAATTAGCTGTTGATTCTATTTCTGATTATTTATTGAATACTTCACAAGATTCTGTTGATGATAATAGTATTCAATCGGCTGTAAATACTGCATTAGATAAATTTGATGAAGCAATAAATAATGATGAAAGCCTAAAAAAAATGGCTACAACATTAGCTTTATTATTTTATAATGAAAACGGTGTTTTATTTTCACATATTGGAGATAGTCGTATTTATCATATACGAAATGAAACTATAATTTATAAAAGCAAAGACCATACTTTTGTAAATCAACTTTTAGAACAACAAATTATAACAGAAGAAGAAGCAAAAGCATCTAAAAAAAATCAACTTATAAGGTTTATTTCAACCACGAATAAGAAATATGCAAAAGCTGAAACATACCTACAAATAGATTTACA
>PFKD01000028.1:0-12728 GCA_002784125.1 Flexibacter sp. CG_4_10_14_3_um_filter_32_15 | reverse complement strand
ACTATGATAAAACAATAGATATTTGTAACTTATCACTTCAAAATAATACTAAAGATAATTATACAGGTTATTTAATTCAAATAAAATCCGTTGCTGCAAATTAATTCTATTTACTTTTATACTTTACTTATGTATCATTCTCACACTCTTAAAACAGGTTCATTACTTCAAAATAATAAGTATAAAATAGTAAAAGTTCTAGGCAATGGAGGTTTTGGAATTACCTATTTAGCACAACACAACTTTTTAGAAAAAGAAGTAGCCATCAAAGAATTTTATACTCCTAGTTTGTGTACACGTAATAGCGATGGACGTTTAATTGGTTTATCAGAAGAATTTGAAACAGGTAAAGAGAATTTCTTTTCCGAAGCACGAACCCTAGCAAAATTTTCAAATAAGAAAAATATTGTTCAAGTAAATGATATTTTCAAAGAAAACAACACTATCTATTTTGTAATGGATTATGTAGAGGGTTATTCTCTACAAGAACTTATCGATACCAAAGGAATATTATCTGTTTCACAAGCTATCAAATATACAATAGATATTCTTTCTGCATTGATAGAAGTACATCAGCATAATATTTTACATAGAGATATTAAACCTGCCAATTTATTAATACGAAAAATAGATAAGGAAATTATAGTAATAGATTTTGGAATAGCTAGAGAATTTACACAAGACGAAACATTAACACAAACGGCAATGGTTTCGGCAGGATATGCACCACCTGAACAAAGTATTTCACGCCATAAGCGAACGGCTTCAATGGATTTGTATAGTGTAGGAGCTGTTTTATATTTTTGTCTTACAGGAAAAAGACCTCAAACAATAAATGAGCTTTCAATAGAAAACTATATTTCTGCGAAAGATATTAATTCTGCAATACCTAAAAATCTTGATGATTTAATAACTAAAGCTATTGCAAAACGACCTAATGAGCGTTTTCAAAGTGCAGAGGAAATGATAGATGGTTTAAAGGGTTTATCAGAAGTGGATTTGATAAAGCGTAAGGAAGTGCAAAATATTGTAAAAAATGAGAACTTAGCAATAGAAAAAAAAGCTAAAGGTAATACAGAAGTAGTGATAATTCCTGCTCAATCTCCTAGCAAATTAACTCAAGTTAGATTACCTCTTTTTACAATAATCTGTCTAACTATATTAGATACTTTTATAGATTATCCTAATAAAGCTGAAACAACTATTACAATTTTATTTACTGTTCCATTTCTGATGTTGATAGCATTATTTATAAATCGACAAAATACTACACCTCTACATGTAATAATCTCTTTAGTAGTTTTAGGTTTCCAGTTTAATGATTCTCTAATTGATTGGAACGAAATACACAAATTTAATTCTAAAAATCAAGGTGTAGTCTTTAATATTGACTGGAATTCTTTTACTGCTTATACTGTATTCTATATTGTAATAAGTTTTTTATATACTTTCCTATTTGAAAAATATTTTTCAAATAGGAAAGTTATGGATTGGACTTTTCTAATAATAACAGTTGTTCTTATACATACTGTTGTATTTGTTAGCAACTATAATCAATATGCTTCTTATATTTTCGGGGGATTACTTGCAATTATTTTATTTATCATATTTGAAAAAGTCAAATAAATTAAGTTAAGTTTTTTGTGTGATAATATCAGACAGCCATACAAATATGACAATAATTCTGTAACAGGAATATCCCAAAAAGTGTGTAAGTTATAAATGTAGTTGCAATTTTATCATACTAAAAACTTTGTCAGTAGTTTTTTGGTAATCCAAAATAACTCTGACAATAGTTTGATATGACATAGCTTAAAATAAAAAACCGTATTTGATAGAAATAATCTATCAAATACGGTAACAACTTAAAATGATGAGAGTGCTTATACTATCTTAGTTACAATGAATATTATTCAATAAATACAAAATATTTTCTCTAGTACGATTACACATTTCTAAATATAAGTCTTGTGTGTAATTCTTATCACACTTATCTGGAATAGCTGTCCTTTTCATATCAAGTACTCTTATTTCTTTCTCTTCTACTAAAAACATAGCCTTTGATGTAGATGTACAGGATATACGTACTAAATTTGAAAGTGCCAATGCCTTTTTTTCTTCATAATTATCTGTTTCATAACAGTATAGTGTATTTGCAATTTGACAATCAGCATTAGCGTATATAAACTTATTGCATTCATAAAGCATTTCTCTGTGTATAGATGCACTAATATTTGCTTCCCTACTATCTATTCTACATATAACATCTTCTCTTCTAATTGTTCGTAAATCAGCTAAAGACAAGATTGAGTCATAAATGCACCCAGATTTTTTTGATAAAAACACTTCAAAATCATATCTTTCTCTCTTCTTCTTCTTAACTTTTTTCATTGGAATAATTAATAAACTATCATTCATTTCTCCTATCACTAACGCCCATCTACCTTCACTGTTGGGGTTATTTTGTATTTCTATACCTTGAACATCTCTAAGTCTAACAATAATAAAATAAGGTCTAAACTTATTCATATTTTTTTGGTTTTGATTTAAAAAAATTTTAAACCCTCATCATTTTAGGTTGTCAAAGAACATTTTTTGTCCGAATATATATTTATACTAATTATAAAAATACATTCGTACATATACAATACCACAATAATTTAAAAAAGGTTTCAAATTTTATTAAAAAATTCGATTTTTTTCTAAAATCTACTAGCCACCACCACTACACGCATCTTCAAATACTGCACATCGCCACAATTTTTCATTAAACTAGTCATAAGTAAATTTCAAACCAAATAAATAAAAACTCTGACAGTCCTTTTAAGGCTGTCAATAGTTTCGAAAAGACAACGTTTTTTATAAAAAATCGTCGTCCTCTTCAATTATCCAATCTTCAATCAAACTTTCATCTAGTTCTTCATTTTGAAATTTTATATATTCCTCTCTATTTCCAAACCACTCTAAAACTTCTTTTCTGTCTAAACGAGTAATTTTATCTGATAAATGGCTATGATAAGAAGAGTAAGGATAAGTTTTAAAATCTTCTACAAACCCATGTTTTTGTGGATTTCTATGGATATAAGAAACTAAATTTGAAAAATAACTATCACTTTCAACAACTAATCGTTTGAACGGACTTTGAAAAAGTGAACCTGTACGTATTGGACTGAAATATTTATTAAAACCTTGAGCATAAGCTGTAAAAAAATGAGCAAATTGTCTGCTTGGTTCTACTGTTTTGAGAACTTTTTTATTGGCTTTATCTTTTGAAAATTCTGGATATAAATCTCCATAAGTAGGCAAAATTTCTTTTACTCGTACCAATAAATGAAAATGATTTCCTAGCAAACAATACGCATACGTTTCCACTACACACGAACAATGATGATTATAAAGTTTCAAAAAGTGTTTGTAGTTTTCATCACTTCTAAAAAGATTTTCTCCATTAATTCCTTTGTTGTAGATATGATAAACTTTTCCTGCTTCTAAAGGTGGATAATAGTTTTTTGCCATAGTTGTAGTTTTAGAGTTATTTATTTGAACTATTGACAGCCTTGTGAAAGGACTGTCAAAGTCATAAATATACGTTGCAATTTTATGAAACTAAAACTTTGTCAGTAGTTTTCGGTAATCCGAAATAACTCTGGCAATAGTTTGAAATTCAATCGTTTTTTGAACTATTGACAGCCTTCTGAAAGGACTGTAAAAGTTATAAATGTATGTTGCAATTTTATTATACTAAAACTTTGTAAGTAGTTTTTTGGTAATCCAAAATAACTCTGACAATAGTTTGAAATTCAATCGTTTTTTGAACTATTGACAGCCTTTTGAAAGGACTGTCAAAGTTAAAAATGTACGTTGCCATTTTATCGTAAAAAAACTTTGTCAGTAGTTTTTGGTAATCCAAAATACTCTGACAATAGTTTAGTAGTTTCATTTAAAACCTACTAGCCACCACAACCCTCATCTTCAAATACTGCACATCGCCATTGAGATTGTATTTTTCTACTAACAAAATATAATGTCCGATACGTACTTTTCTACCGTCGTCGGCTGTTCCGTCCCAACGAATAAAGGTGCTTTCTAAGGCTACCGACTGGTTTTGAACCAAATCACGAACTTTCCTTCCTTGTGTATCATAAATTTTGATAGTGATAAGGTCGCCTATTTCGGCACAGTCTAAATAGATTTGTGTAAAATCTTCAAAACCGTCGTTGTCTGGCGAAAAAACTTGTGGTTCTGCTCTCAAACATTCCTCCGAACTTGGTGTAGAATTTCCTTTACTTTGTGAGTTTTGATAGGCAGGAGTTCCAAAACCTACACTTTGCGCTGCCGAATGCCAATTATTAGCGTCTTGTGTCGGTGCGTCTGCGCTGATTCTTTCCAAAGAAACGCCTTCAACATCTTTTAAAAGTCCTAAATGAAAATCTTCATTGTAATAAAAACGGTCTAGCTCTGTATTCTGATTATCAAACAAAATAACTGTTCCTTCTTTATCTGCATAAGTTGGCAAACGAGATTCAAAAAATCCTTCTTGATTTCCATTTGGATATTGATTTAAAAGAAGTTCATTCGAAGTAGAAATAGCAATATATTCATACGGTTTCAAAATCAAAACCTCTTCCGAAATGGCGTATTGTGTGCGTATCGTTCCGTCGGAATTTAGATTGGCTAAAGCGAAATTTTGTAGGTTGATGTACTTATCCGAATTATTGAAAAGTTCGACAAAATCTGTTCCTCCAACAGGTGGATTAAACAAAATTTCATTCAAAATAATATCTCCAATTTCTGCATTTTCAGGTAAAATAACGCTTGTAGTCGTATTTTGAGCAATCAAATTTCCTGCACAATCTGTAATCGCTTCTACTTCTAAAGTATAAACCGTTTTGAGTTCTAAAGGATTTGAAAGCGTAAGCGTTAAGATTTTACGAGTTGCATCTAGGTTTTTGTTTGTAATGGTAATATTGCTATTCTGAATCAAAATTCGTGATTGAACAGCTTGCAGACTATCCAATTTTTCATCAAAAACAATGCGTACACTTGTCGGAGTTACGGCTTCTGCTCTCACTATTTTTGGCGCAACATTATCGCCACTTATTCCATTTACAGAATTGATTTGCGCTGGCGTTCCTCCCAAATTAGAAACTGAAGAAGTCCAATTTTCACGCTCCAAACAAAAACTAGACATATCAATCATTTCTAAAGAATAACCTCCGTCTTTTTTGTCGTTATCCGAATGCCACGCATCATCATACGTTATTTCAAAAAGTAATTCTCCTAAATTATTTCTCAAAATAAGTCGCTCTCCACCATTATCAAGACTTCTAAAATTGCTCATTCCTATTGTTTTTCCAAATCTTGAAAAAGCTGTTACCGAACTTGTAGGACACAAAATAATTCTTTCATTAGGCAATAATTGAAAAATTGGAAGGGCAGAAGTTCCTGTCGCATCAGTCAAAGTAACTCCATTTATACTCAAAATTTGATTTGTGTTATTGGTAAGCTCCAAAAACTCACTTTCAGGAAGTCCAACAACTGGCGCAGGGTCAGCCATAATTTCAGTTATTAAAAGCTCTCCAAATTTTGGATTTGTTCCCTGTCCGAAAGGCAAACGTAGATTTGTAACTTCATTTCCAGAACAATCCGTAATTCCAGTTACCAAAATTTCATACAAAGTAGCCGTTTGAATAGCCGTTTGTAGATTGATTAAAATGGATTTTGAAGTGATAAATTCTATACTTTCAATCGGAATAGAAGGCGAAATAGAATAATTTGAAACCGTAACTGCCGAAAGAGAATCTACTTTTTCATCAAAAACCAAAACTAAAGTTTGATTATCAACAATTTGCAAATTCGTAACCTGTGGGCTTTGCTCAGGATTTACTCCAAAAACAGAATTTTGTACGCTTGGCGTTCCTCCTCGTGGGTCGTTCGAAGAAGTCCAATTATTTTGCTCTGCACACGGATTATTTGTATCAATCATTTCTAAGGAATAACCACCATTTTTCTTTTCTGTATTCTCGTGCCAGCTACTTTCATAATTTATTTCAAAAACGGTTTGTCCGTTTGTATTTTTTAAGATTAATGGCTCGCCTTCATTTCCCAAACTTGGAAAAGAAGTTACTCCCAAAACAGAAATCTCTTGATTTCTAAATTCTTGTGCTGCCGTTGTACTCGTCAAAGTCAAATATTCATTGGGTTGTAAGATTTTTGAAGGTAATGAAATTGTATTTGTGGCATCTGTCAAAGTCAGTTTTGATAAATCTAATCGCTTATCTGAATTATTAAAAACCTCAATATATTCTCGGTTTGGAAGTCCAACGACTGGGTCTGGGTCAGACATAATTTCCGTTATCAAAACTTCAAATTTGAGAGGCATTGCACCAATTCCAAGTTCAAAAGTTTGAGTTTCTGAAAGCGTATTTTGAGCGCAATCTTTTACATTACTTATCGTCAGAATTACAATTTGATTGGGCTGAAGATTTGGCGAAAATTCAATTTCAATTTTATTATTTTCTTGCCAAATAAAACTTTGAATAGTTGCATTTTGTAGCGTATAATTTGACGGGTTTACAATAGAAGAACTATCCATTTTTTCAGAAAAAGTAATGCTAATTCTATTATTTCCAGTATTATTAGTAATTAGTGAAACCGTCGTAACTGTAGGTCTTTCGTTATCAGGATTTGATGCACGAACCGAATTTTGTTCGCTTGGCGTTCCTCCTCTTGGGTCGTCTGAAACTTTCCAATTTTGTGCTTCTCCACATAGATTTTCTGTATCAATCATTTCTAGCGAATAACCTCCATTTGATTTATTCGAATCTCTATACCACGAAGTCGAATAATTTATCTCGTGCAAAAGCTGTCCGTTTGTATTTCTAAGTTGTAAAAGTTCGCCCCCATTATTCAAGCTAACCATTGAAGGAACGCCCAAAACATTTATATTTCTAACCAAAAAAGAATCTACTTTTGAAGTCGTCGTAAGTGTCAAATAACTATTTGGACTAATGGCAACTTGTGGCAAAATGACACTATTTGTTGCATCAAAAAGGCGAACCGTTCCCAAATTCAAAAGGTCGTTTGTTTTATTGAAAATTTCTAAATATTCAGCTTTTGGAAGTCCTATTGTTGGGTCTTCGTCTGCCATTATTTCTGTTATTAAAAGTTCTCCATAAACAGGCATTCTTCCAATTCCGATAGTTTTTGTTGTTGAAATAATTATATTTTCTGCACAATCTTTTACATTCTGCACGGTCAGAGTATAACTATTTGCAGGATTGAAGGCAGCAGAAGTAATAATTCTAACTTCTTTGTTTGTTGTTGTGCTATCAGAATGAGAAATAGAAGCAATTCCAATTCCTGAAATCGTATAGTTTGCAGCATTAACGGCAGAAAGTGAGTTTAATTTTTCAGAAAAAGTAAGTAAAAGTTCTGTCGAATTTGCTGTATTTGCAATTATTCTAACAGTTAATAAAACAGGTTTTGTAATGTCAGGGTTTGATGCAAAAACAGAATTTTGAGTAGCAGGTGTTCCTCCTTGTGGGTCGTTTGAAGCTCTCCAGTTGCTTTCTTCGCCACAAAAATTTGTTGGGTCAATCATTTCAAGAGAATATCCTCCGTTTGCTTTTGCAGCATCTCCGTACCAACTTATTTTGTAATCTGCACTATGAATTTCTCTGTTTGCACTATCTCTCAACACTAAATTTTCTCCTGTATTATTCAAAGATGGAAAAGAAGGAACTCCCAAAACATTCTGAATTCCACCAGAAAAAATAGCCAAACTATCCACTTTTGAAGTGGCAGTCAAGACTAAATAGTTGTTTGGTGCAAGTAAAAAAGAGGGTAAATTAATGGTAGCCGTCGCATCAGATAATTTGACAGTTCCAAGATTTAAAGGCGAATTTGTGGTGTTGAAAATCTCAATATATTCAGCCTTTGGAAGTCCTACTTGTGGGTCTTCGTCTGCCATTATTTCGGTTATCAAAAGTTCATATTGATTTGGCATTCTTCCCTGTCCAAAACTGGCTTGACTATTCATTCTATTTCCTGCACAATCTTCTAAGTTTTGAATTGTCAGAGTATAAATGGCTGTGGATTGAATGGCAGAAGAGAAAAACAAAACAACTCGTTTGTCATTTTTATAAACAATTCTTGAAATAGAAAGGCCATTATCAACTGAATAAAAAGACGTATTTACTAAATCTGTGCTATCCAAAGATTCTGAAAAATTGACTTCCAAACTATCTGTATTTGAAGCTAAATTTCTCTTTAAGAAAACGCTTGAAATGGAAGGTGGAATTGTATCGTTTACCGTTCCAAAAACAGAGTTTTGAGCTGCTGGAGTTCCTCCTTGTGGGTCGTTTGAGGCTATCCAATTTGCAGGACTTTGACAGTTTGAAGTTAAATCAATTCTTTCTAAAGTATAGCCTCCATTTGATTTTTGTGGGTTTTGATACCACACCGACGAATAGGTAAGTTTTGTAATTTCCACATCATCAGCACCCACCAAACGCAGCGTTTCGCCTGTATTGGAAAGCGAAGGAAAAGACGTAACGGCAAGTGTATTTCCAAACTGTGAAAGGCTATCAAAAGCCGAATTTCCACACAAAATCAAATATTGACCTGCTGCTAAATCATAACTTCCCAAAGTAGCAAAAGAAGAAAATCCTGTTCCGTCATACAATTTTGTCCCTTGTAATTGCTGTGTAGCGTTCGAAGAGTTATAAATTTCGATAAACTCATAGGCAGGAAGTCCAACTTGTGGGTCTTCATCAATCATCAATTCTGTAATGACTAATGAATTTGGAGGTGGAGGAGTTGGCAAAGAAAAAGTAACTGTTTGAGAAACAAGCGTATTTCCTAGCAAATCTTGAACAGAATTTACAGTCAAAGAATAGGTTGTAGAAGGCTGAAAATCTGAATTAAATTTTAGTTCGACAGTTGTGGGTGCTGTCAAATTTGCATCAATGGGCTGTCCAAAACCAGTCAGATTGTAATGATTTAAGGCTTCTGCTGTCAGTTCTGTAATTGCTTCTGAAAAAGTCAATTCAATTTCATTATTGTCTAAAACTATAACACTCAAAACACTCGGTGGCTGCGTATCTCTACGAAAAATATGTTCAGAAATAGGTGCAACTTCTTCATTTTGAAGATTAAAAAATCCTGCTGTAAGCGTATAATCTATGTTAGGAACGAAAACAGAACCAAAAGTCAAGCGCACTTTTGTAGGTTCTCCACTTATAAGCTGTGCCGAAACAGGACTTCCAATCGAATTATTGACAGAATATTTTGTTGTATTTTGGGCATCGGCAGTCGTTGGAGCATAATCAAAAGTAACTTCCAAAACGGTAGGAGAAAGAGCCAAAACCGTTGTAATTCTTGGACGATAAACAAAGTTTTTGGTTTGAGAAGTAATAGCATTTGTAGCCAAATCTTGAATATTTTGAACAGAAAGTGTATAATTTGCTGTCGTATTTAATTGATTTGTAAAAGTCAAAGTAACGATATTTCCACCACTCAAAACGGCAGTTGTAGGATTTCCTATTGCATTATTTACGGTATAATTTGCCGTAGTTTGTGCCGTTGTTGCTTCAAGATTTTCTGAAAAAATGACTTGAATTTCTGTTTTTGAAAGAACATTTATTTTAGAAATAGAAGGAGCTAATGTATTAAAATTGAATGTTTGAAGAGGCGACGGATTTCCTTGTGAATCTCTAACATTTTGAACAGACAAAGTAAGATTTGAAATATCATTTAAAGAATTTCCAAAAATCAATCTTACTCGTTTTGTATCAAAAGGCAATAAAACGGCTGTTGTAGGGTTTCCAATGGCGTTATTTAGAGAATAATTTGTAATATTTTGACTAGATGAAGTTTCTACCATTTCTGAAAAAGTAAGCTCAATTTCATTATTTGGAAGCAAAAACGCAGAAACCACCGAAGGCGAAAGAGGGTCAAAAGAAAAATCTCTAGTCCGTGTAGTCATGGTATTATTTTGTAAATCTTTTACATTTCGGATTCGTAATTGATAGGTTTGTTGAGCAATAAAGGAAGCCGAAAAATTAATCAAAACAGTAGTTGAAGTTTCTAAAACGGCACTTGTAGGATTTCCGACGCTTCCCAAAACTTCATAATTTCCTAAAATCTGTGCAGAAATTGGATCTATATCTTCATCAAAAATTACTCTGATTTGATTTGCAGAAAGAGCTTGTACACAACCCAAAGCACACACATCTGGACGGTCTGTGTCATACGTAAAAGTCAGAGTTTGAGGTGTTGGCATTACGTTTCCTGCTGCATCTGCAATATTTGAAATTTGTAAAGACAAAAGCGTATTTGCAGCAAAAGGATTTGAAAATGTCAAATAAACACGCTTAACATCGGTATTTCTAACGGCAGACAAAATTGGATTTCCTGCAAGACTATAATTTGCCAAATTTTGTGCTGTGGCTGTGGTTACTTCTTCTGTAAAATCTAGTTGTAAAGTTGTCGGACTCAAAACAGTCAAAGTTTGTCCTAAAGGTGCAGCAGCATCAGCAAAAACAAAAGGTGTAGTCGAAGGAACAATTACATTTCCAAAACGGTCTTCCACAGTCTGAACGTTCAAATTATAAGAAGTTCCGACTATAAAATCATTCGCAAAAGTAAGTCTAAAGTTTTGCGCTTGATTGGGTTCGGCAGTTATTTGAGTAGGATTTCCAAAACCTGTAACGGTAAAATCTGTATTTTGAAGAGTTGCTAAATTTAAAGACTCATCAAAAGTAACTCTAAGTTGATTCGGCGCAGCACCAAAAATACCTGTAACGGTTGGTGGCGTGTTGTCAATGTAGGGCGCAATGGTTACATTATCAAAAATGAAATTATCTCTTCTTGTATTGGCAGAATAATTATACAAAACTCCAAAATGCGAAGGCGTAAAAGTAATATTTTCAGTTGCTTCTCCCTGCAAAACACCATTTACAAATACTAACCACGAACCTCCAGCAATATAAATGACACGAACAGAAATATTTACAGGGCTTGTAAGTGGCGTAATTGTTCCATTTGAAAGGGGAATAACTGTTTCAGTATTTCCTACTGTTCGTTGCAGTGTAACTTGGTCTTGCACCTCTATAAAATAACCATTCAACGAATTGGCGAGATTATTTTGGTCAGAAAGCAGATAGATTTTAGCTTTATTGGTATTGTTTGGTGAGTTTGGACTTGTAAAAGTGAGTTGTACTTCAAAATTCCATTCGTAATTTGTGGTAGCCAAATCTAATGTAATTGGAGTAGATAAATAGGCAAAACGAGTTCCCGAACCTCCACTAGGCAAATCTGTTTGAAGGCGATTCGAACCATTTACTACAAATCCAGTAGCCGTATTGACAGAATTTGCGCCTGTCCAAGTGGGATTTACTGTAAAATTTCCGTCTGAAAAATCATCGGTAAGTTGACAAAAAGCAGAAATTAAAAAAGCAAAGTAAAGGCATAGGGAGAATAGAAAGTATTTCATTTTCTTATAAGATTTCAGAATAAACTCTAGTGTTTTTTGTTTTCCCTAAATTACAAGTTTTTTTTGAAAGTCTGTTTCTTTAAAATTAAATTGTTTGGAGGAGAATAATTTGGATAAAAAAACTCCATCAAAAAGTGAAATTTTGATAGAGTTTTTATGATTTTTACTAACTAATTGATACAGTTATTCTAAATTATGATAGACTTCTTGAACGTCGTCTTCTTCTTCTAGTCTGTCGATGAGTTTCATTACTTCTTCTTCTTGTTCGTCATCTAACTGTTGCGTTGTTTTTGGGATTCTCTGTATGTTCGATTTTTTTGGTTCAATTCCTTTTTCATCTAAGAATTTTTGCATTTGCCCAAAATCTTCAAATTTTGTATGAATAACAATAATTTCTTGTTCTACGCCTTCTTCTACTTCGATAGTTTCGGTGGTGATGTCTTCTGCACCTGCGTCGATAAAGTCAAGCTCTAGCTCATCCATATCTACTTTGTCTGCTTCAATTTCAAAAACGCCAGTTCTATCAAACATAAACTCTAATGAACCTGTTTTTCCTAAAGCTCCTCCACAACGATTGAAGTGCATTCTTACCATAGCTACAGTTCTGTTTGAATTATTTGTCGCACATTCTACCACGACAGGAATTCCGTGCATAGCATATCCTTCATATACAATTTCTTCAAAATCGCCATCTTCTTTTGAGGACGCTCTTTTGATAGCTGCCTCTACTCTATCCTTTGGCATGTTAAAGCCTTTTGCATTTTGCATTGCCGTTCTTAGGCGTGGATTGGTGTCTGGGTCTGGTCCTCCTTCTTTTACTGCAATGGCAATTTCTCTTCCTACTTTTGTAAAGTTACGAGCCATTGCACCCCAACGTGCAAATTTGGCTTTTTTACGATATTCAAATGCTCTTCCCATTTCTATATTGATTTATAAGTTGTTTGTGTTTGACTAAACAACGGAGTTTTATGTAAAAATTTGTTTTTTCTTATTGATAAGATAAAATTTATTCACAAAATTAAAAAAAATACTTGAAGGCAGCTTATTTCTTATAAATAAAATTTATTGGGTTGTTTCTGTATATCTTTTAACAAAGAATACAAAGTACCATCAATTTTTTTGACTAAAAAAAACGCATTAAGTAGTCGTACAAAATTAATAATACATATAACTGATTAGCGAGTGATTTTTAAGATAAAACACAAGATAAATAAAATTACAATTACTAATT
>PFKD01000319.1:12849-17191 GCA_002784125.1 Flexibacter sp. CG_4_10_14_3_um_filter_32_15 | reverse complement strand
GATAAAAAAATTGTAGAATATATGAAAAAAGAACTGGTCTTCGAAGGATCAAAAAAGCACCCCTCTGGACTTTATTATAGATTCAAAGAAGAAGGAACTGGAATACCAGCACAAGTAGGAGATAGTGTTTCTTTCAAGTTTCAAACATGGTCAATTCCTTATCAGCAAATTATTGACCAATCAAAAAAAGGTGAAACAGTCGGTTTTGTGATTGGCTCTAGGCAAATGCTTCCTGCTTGGCAAATAGCTTTTACACAACTTGCTAAGGAAGGTTCAAAAGTGAGTCTGTTCTCGCCTTCACACCTTGCTTTTGGAAACAAAAGGTATCAAACATTAGCAGCTTTTTCAATGCTTCGTTTCGAAATTGAAGTAGTAGATATTGTCAGAAAAAGCGAAATGAAAAAATAATATTGAATTACGAATTACGAATTACGAATTACGAATTTATTTTTTTACCAAAACTCGTAGTTCAAAATTCATTCTCTGTGTTTAAAAACTGTATTGTATTAATTATTTAACTTAACTCTCACAAACTTCAAAAAAATGACTATCAAAAAAACTTCAAAACTAGCTATTTTATCAATGGCTATTTGTCTTGGATTTTGGAACTGTACACCAGAAAAAAAGACAACCGATGACACAACTCTTGATACTGCAAGTGTTGTAGTAGAAGAAACTAAAAATGAACTTATTCGTCCAGAAATTTATGCGCCTTTCAAACTCACAACAGACATTAGTATGCTTTCTGAAAGTGAGAAAAAAATGATTCCACTTCTTATCGAAGCTGCTAAAATAATGGACGGTTTGTTTTGGAAACAAGCCTATATGGGCGATAAAGATAGCTTAATGGCTACTATTGACAATGCTGATGCTCAAAAATTTGTGCAAATAAATTATGGACTTTGGGATAGATTAGCCGAAAACCGTCCGTTTATGGAAGGGGTAGGAGAAAAACCTCTTGGCGCAAACTTCTACCCAACCGACATGACAAAAGAAGAATATGAAGCCTTTGATAATAAAACAAAATTAAGTCTTTATACACTTCTTCGTAGAGATGCAGATGGAAATTTGATTACTGTTCCTTATAATGAAGAATATAAAGTTGAATTAGAAAAAGCTGCTGATTATTTGCGTCAAGCTGCCCAAGTTGCAGAAGATAAAAGTCTGAAAAATTACCTTATTCTTCGTGCTGAAGCTCTTGTTACAGACAACTACATGGCGAGTGATATGGCGTGGATGGATATGAAAACTAATGGAATTGATATTATCATTGGTGCAATTGAAACCTATGAAGACCATTTATTCGGACAAAAAGCTGCTTATTCTTCGTATGTTTTGGTAAAGGATAAAACATGGAGTGAGCGTTTGGAAAAATATGCTGCTCTTCTGCCACAACTTCAAAAAGATTTACCTGTCGATGCCAAATACAAAGCCGAAAAACCAGGGTCAGATTCTCAACTGGGTGCGTATGATGTAGTTTATTATGGTGGAGATTGTAATGCAGGTAGCAAAACGATTGCTGTAAATCTTCCCAATGACGAAGAAGTACAACTCAAAAAAGGTACTCGTCGTTCGCAGCTAAAAAATGCCATGAAAGCAAAGTTTGACCAAATTTTGATGCCAATTTCTGAAATGCTTATCACACCAAAGCAAAGAAAACATATTACGTTTGATGCTTTCTTTGAAAACACCATGTTTCATGAAGTGGCTCACGGCTTAGGAATCAAAAATACAATCAATAAAAAAGGAACAGTTAGAGAATCGTTGAAAGATATGGCTTCTGCCTTGGAAGAAGGAAAAGCTGATATTTTGGGATTGTATATGGTTACCAAATTGCGTGAAATGGGTGAGCTTTCTGAAGGCGAAATGATGGATAATTATGTTACTTTTTTGGCTGGGATTTTCCGTTCGGTTCGTTTTGGTGCAGCTTCGGCTCATGGAAAAGCAAATATGGTTCGTTTTAATTTCTTTAATGAAAAAGGTGCTTTTGAAAAATTGGAAGATGGAACATATAAAGTAAATCCTGATAAAATGGCGATTGCTGTAAACGAACTTTCTGCCAAAATTTTAACCCTTCAAGGCGATGGCGATTACGAAGGTGTTACAAAATTAGCTGACGAAATGGGAATCATAAAAGCAGATTTACAGGCAGATTTGGATAGACTTTCGGCTGCAAATATTCCTGTTGATATTATCTTTGAGCAGGGTGCTGATGTTTTGGGATTGTAAATGAAATTTAAACCTATAAGGTTTCAAAAACCTTATAGGTTTATAAAAAGTCAAGAATATCCAATACCTCCAAATGCTTCGGATAGTGTTTTAGTATATTCTCCTGTTGATTATCAAGGTAATAGAACTGTATTTACAAAGGCAGTATATAAAGATTCTATAGAAGCTAATAAAGCTTTTAATCGCTTAATTAGTGAAAAAGAATCATTTTCAGGCAGTTTTAAATATGGTGTTTTGATTTTTCCTAGACAAAACTATGTGGTATACTTAAATAAGGAGTGCTTTTCTCCTCCTGCATTCAAAACATGGAAAAAATACCAACAAGAATTCTTAAATCAAATTCTTGATAAAGGAGAAAGTATAAAGGTTGTCAATGCTGAATGTGGAGCAATGAGGTTTGAAATTGTGAATGTTAAATCGCCTATTTCCAAATAGATGATTTTAAAATAATAGATAAATTGAAATAAATACACACCTTCTCCTTTCTTACAAAATCTACTCAACAAAAATTGCTACCTACCAAACAATTTTTTAGCTTTGCTTTATCAATCTTATTTAAAATATTCTTGCCCTTGTTGGTTTTTTCACCAACGACACTAACCCCACCTTTCTATGTCCACAACTGCACAAAGTATCGATATTCTAGCTCGTCGCATTTCCGAAATGGAAGAATCTCAAACCCTTGCCATGGCTCGTAAAAGCCGTGAACTAAAAGAGCAAGGAATTGATATCATTAATATGAATTTGGGAGAGCCTGATTTCAAAACACCTCTTTTTATTCAAGAAGCTGCCAAGAAAGCCATTGATGACGGATACTTTTATTATACGCCTGTTTCTGGTATTGCACCACTTCGTCAAGCGATTGTCGATAAACTCAAAAGAGAAAATCAATTAGAGTATTCTACTGACCAAATTGTAGTGTCGACAGGGGCAAAACAATCGATTGCAAACGTTATGCTTTCTCTTCTTGATAAAGATGATGAGGTAATTATTATTACTCCGTATTGGGTTTCTTATGTCGGAATTGTACAATTAGCACAGGGAACACCTGTTTTTGTAGAAGGAAAATTAGAAAATGATTACAAAGCAACGGCACAAGATGTAAAAGCTGCCATTACTTCAAAAACAAAAGCAGTTATTTTTTCTTCGCCTTGTAATCCTACTGGAAGTGTTTTTTCTGAAAAAGAATTGAGAGAAATTGCAGAAGTAATCGCTCCACATGAGAAGATTACAGTTATTGCAGACGAAATTTATGAATATATCAATTTTAGTGAACCTCATTTCAGTATCGGAAGAGTAGAATCTTTGAAAGATAGAGTAGTTACTATCAACGGACTTTCAAAAGGTTTTGCCATGACGGGCTGGCGTTTGGGTTATGCTGCTGCACCTTTAGCGATTGCAAAAGCGTGTGATAAAATCCAAGGACAGGTTACTTCGGGTGCAAATTCTATCACTCAACATGCTGCCGTTGCTGCATTGAATGGAAGCCGTAAGGAAGTAGAGGAAATGAAAATAGCTTACGAAAAAAGAGGAAAGCTAATCAAATCTCTTTTGGATGAAGTAGAAGGTTTCAAATGCAATACACCACAAGGAGCATTTTATGTTTTTCCTAATATTAGTGATTTTTATGGTAAAAAACACGAAGGAAAAATTATCAATAATTCAGAAGATTTTTCTATGTTTTTATTAGAAACGGCTCATGTAGCCGTTGTGATGGGAGATGCATTTGGTGCGCCTTCTTGTGTTCGTCTTTCTTTTGCAACTTCAGAAGAGTTGATTAAAAAAGCCATTGAAAGAATTAAAACGGCAGTTGAGAAGTTGAGTTAATCAAAATTAGGATTTTCGCAAATTGTTTATGGAACGAAATTTTATTCTGTTATTTTCATTCTAGTAGGGACACTGCATGCATTCTCCCTACATAAATACCGTTTTTGAAAAATAAAATTCAGTTATTTTTTAAAATTGCGAAAGTCCTAAAAATTTAATATTAGTTTTTTGTATCACAAACATTTTTTTTGTACAAAAAGAAAAAACGTGTTTTAAAAAAAGCAATCTTATGAACTAAGGTTGCTTTTTTTGTGCTAATAAAATTATTTTTTTAACAAAGTATAGC
>PFKD01000319.1:0-12760 GCA_002784125.1 Flexibacter sp. CG_4_10_14_3_um_filter_32_15 | reverse complement strand
TTTAAACGAGTACATTTTTTTTTCGTGCGTTTACCCTAAAAAATATTAAAATCGCATAACTTTTTTAAATAAATTCAGTATATTTACATTATACGCTGCTACTAATTGCTCGCTTTCAAATTTATTTTTATTACTTCTTTATTTACAATTTATTGCTAAATTTATTGCTAAAAAATAAGATATTTGACTTTTTATTATCATAAAAATAATAATTATTTTATTTTCTAAAATTGTTTAAAAAAAAATATTACTCTCAATTTAAGCGATTACCACTAATCCAAAGATTATCAAGTTATTTTTGACTTAATAATTTCTATATTTACTATTATACTTAAATCTTATTTTCCTTATGTACAAAAATTACATAATTGGTGTTCTTTTATCATGTCTGTTTTTGATAAATCAGAATGCCTTTGCACAAGTAGAACCTTGTGCTACTAATACAAAGCATCAAGAGATGTTGGCTGCTGACGAAAATTACAGAGCCACTTTTGAAAAAATGCAAGCCGACTTGCAAAGACACATAGCCGAAAAAATGGCGAATGCTGCAACACATCGAACAGAAGCTACTGTTTATAACATTCCAGTTGTTGTCCATGTTATCCATACAGGAGATGCAATTGGAACAATTTACAATCCAAGTGTAGCAAATATTAATGCTATGCTAGGAAAAATCAACACAGACTTTAGAAATACAACTTTTGGTGCAGATGTAGAAATAAACTTTACTCTTGCTCAAAGAGCCCCTGACTGTAATGCTACTACGGGAATCAATAGGGTAGATGGTTCTGGACTTGCCAATTATGTAGCAGGTGGAGTTGGTACAGGTGGAGCTGCTGATGCAGACGTAAAAGCATTGAGTATTTGGTCAAATACAGATTATTATAATATTTGGATAGTCAATAAAATTAATGGAAATGATGGAACATCAGGTTCTTTTACAGCAGGTTATGCTTATTTTCCTGGAGCGGGTTCTGACGTAGATGGGGCAGTAGTTTTGGCTACGCAAGTAGATGGAACAAGCACTACCATGACCCACGAATTTGGTCATGCCTTTGCACTGCAACATACTTTTCATAAAGCTGAAACAGGAGATGATAGTGCAAATGCAACAGACTGCCCATTGAATACAGACTGTACAACACAAGGAGATTTGATTTGTGATACTGATCCTCATGGCTATATGTTAGGAGCATGTGATGGTGGGAATTGTGGAGGAGTGAATGCTGCTACCCTTGATAATTATATGTCGTACTGTAGTGGTACAAGTAGATTTACCCCAAACCAAGTAACTCGTATGCGTACTGCTTTAGAAACGCAACGAGGAGGACTTATTTCGTCTTTAGGTGCAACTGCTCCTAGTGGAACTTTGCCAGTAGCAGCCTGTACGCCTGCTGCAACAGGGACTTTTAGTGGTTTTGGTGTTACCAATTTTAATTTCAAGACACTAAATATATCTTCTAGGGGTTCTGACCCAGAAGGAAATTATGTAAATAGAGTTTGTGGACAAGGTACAACTGTATTGGCAGGAGCAAATGAATCATTCACTATTGAAACATCTGTAAATACTCATAATGTTAAAGTATATATTGATTATAATAATGATGGTGATTTTACAGATGCAGATGAGCTAATTATTACAGGAGTAAGTAGTGCGACCACTCGTTCTGCAAATAGTTCAGGTACACTATTTTATCATGAATTCAGCACAAACTATACCTTTCCTGCTACTGGAATTTTGTTTAATCAACCCTTGAGAATGCGTGTGGTTACGGATTGGACTGGAAGAGCTCCAGCTACTCTTACTTCTTGTTCAGTTAGTGAAGGACAAGCAGAAGATTTTTCTATTACTATTCAAAGTGCAGTAACTAATACTATCACTTTAGGCACAATCACACCAACTACCTATTGTGCAGGAAGTGTAGTAGAAATTCCTTTCACAACAAGTGGAACATTTGCAGGTGGTAATATTTTTGCAGCCCAACTTTCAGATGCAACAGGTAATTTTGGCACACCAACAGCCACTCAAACAGGAACAAGTCCAATTTCTTTGACCGTTCCTACTACTGCAACTACTTCTACGAATTATAAAGTTCGTGTGATTGCTTCAGACCCAACTACAACAAGCAATGAATCAGCAAACATTACGATAAATGCACTTCCTTTGGATAGAACCATTGTAGCAAATCCTGCAAGTATCACAACAGGAAACACTACAAATATTGATGTTCCAAATTCTGAAAATGGCGTAAGTTATCAATTACAAGATGCCAGTAATGGAAATGCAAATGTAGGAACGGCCGTTGCAGGAGATGGAGGAACAATAAATCTTCCAACTGGAAATTTGACAGCAACTACTAATTTTAGAGTAGTAGCTACCAATACAACCACTACGTGTAGTCGTACTTTGAATACTGTAACGGTTACGGTAAATGCAGCAGCTCCGACAATTACACTGAATTTTACGCCAAGTGGATATTGTGCAGGAAATGTAATAGAAATTGCCTTTAATACAACAGGAACATTTGCAGGTGGAAATACGTTTACGGCACAGCTTTCTGACAATACAGGTAGTTTTGCAGCACCAATAGCCACTCAAACAGGCGCAAGTCCGATTTCTTTGACTAGTCCAATAGCAGCAACACCATCTAGTAATTACAAGGTAAGAGTAGTAGCATCAGACCCAACCACAACAAGTAATGAGTCGGCTGCTTTTGATATAACTCCAACACCTGAACAAAGAACTATCGTAGCTACCAATGCAAGTATCACAACAGGAACAAGCACAACGATAAACGTTCCAAACTCTCAAACAGGTGTAAATTATCAGTTATTAAAAGACGGTGGTCCTGAGGGAAGTCCAGTAGCAGGGACAGGTGCAGATTTGTTACTCAATACAGGAACGCTTACAGCAAATACAAATTTTAGTGTAATGGCAGAACATGCCACTTCTCTATGTCCTGCAGATTTTAATACGGTAACGGTTACGGTAACGGCAGCCACAGGAAATATTACCAATATTCAGCAAAGCACTTTTTATACGACTATTCAAGCTGCCGTTGATGCTGCAAACGATGGAGAAACGCTCAAAATTCTTGTAAATAATACATATAATGAAGATGTAACGATTACAAATAAGAGTTTGACTATTACTTCTGATGCAACAGATTATACTCAAATTACGGTCAAACAAATCATCTTTAATGGTACAGGAAAAACACTGACTATTTCTACTCACATGGGAATTTCAGAAGTGTTAAGAATGCAAAATGGAGATGTTGTCGTAACAGGAGGAAGTAATTTTGCTCTTCGTTCGACAGCAGCAGGAACGGCTTTGGTAATCAATGATTCTCCTAGTAATACCGTTCAAGGAAATGTCATTATGGAGCGTTTTATTTCTGCTTCTTCTACTATTCCAGGATTTGGTGGTGCAGGGCAAGATGGTTTAGGATATCGTTTGTTCTCTTCTCCTTTTTCTGACGCTACTATTTCACAGTTTGGCGACGATATGGCGAGTGGATTAGTCTTAAATACAGCTTATAATACAGCTCCTGAACCTGCTTTTGTACGTCCTTTTCCTACTTTTTTCCAGTATGAAGAAACCAATAATGGGGCGACTACAAGTGCTTACTACAATCCATTTATAGCTAATTATAAAGTTCCTACTACGCCAAATTTAACTCCTGCAAGAGGCTATCAAGCCAATATTGCAAGTGGTGTAACTGTAGATTTGAATGGTACTTTAAATAATGGAAGTCTAACGATTGGTCTTACAAATAGTGGTGGTGATGGATATAATTTAGTAGGAAATCCGTATCCTTCGCCTATTTCTTGGGAAAGTGTATATACTGCAAATGCAGATGTGCTTCCTGTTGGTATTTCTGCTGAAGTACAATTTGATATTCCGATTGGTCAGTATGAAGGTAGTTTTGCTAGTTATACGGCTGGTACAGGTGTTTCAAATAATGGAGGTAAAAATGAGATTGCAGTTATGCAAGGATTTTTTGTGAGAGCAACTCAACCCACAGGAATTTTTAAGTTACATAATTCTGCAAGACTAGGAACTGATACACGTTTCCTCAAAACAACAGAAACAAAAGGTGCAAAAGAAGGATTAGTCAGAGTAGCTTTACAAAAAGATGGAATCATGGACGAAACAACCATTTACTTCCAAAAAGGAGCTACACCAGCGTATGATGCAGGTTTTGATGCAGGAAAACTTCACAAAATTAACAGTAAATATTCGACACTTTATTCATACAATGAAAATGCAGAATTAGGTAATAATGAATATTTTTCTATCAATGGCTTAGGTAGTTTTGATGCAGAACAACAATTACCTTTAGCAATGAATATTGTAACCGACGGAGAATACGAAATTACACTTCGTACAATGAAATATTTCCACTCTAAGCACGAACTTTATCTGTATGATTCTTTGACAGATTCACTTCATAATTTGCGTGTAGAAGGCGATTATAAATTTACTGCAAAGAAAGGAAATGAGATAAAACGCTTTATGTTGTTGTTCAAAACAGAAGCCAATGCAGCCTTTTTTGAAAATGAACGTGTAAGAGTTTATCCAAATCCAACTCCAAATCAGTTTTCATATAGTTTGAAAACAGATAGAGAAGGAAATTATACTGTTCGTTTGTTTGATGCAACAGGAAGAATAATTTTGGAAGAGAATAAAACAAAAGAAGGCGCATTTTTAGAGGGAACAATCGACCTCGAAAAACATGCTGCTGGACTTTATTTACTTCAAGTTTCAGATTCTGAAAAAACAACTGCGGTACGTGTTGTAAAAGAATAAGTAAACTTTATAGCAATGAATAAACGTATTGAAATGATTTTGATGTTTTTTTGTCATTATCATTTCAATACAATTTCAAATTTATTCTAATAAAAAATAGTCGTATTTCTAAAAATAAAAATTATGTTTAAAAAAATTGTGTTTATAGTTGTTGGTTTCTTTATTATAGACTTTGCTCTTGCACAAGGAGGAGGTTTTCCTGTCGCCCCAAGTGCCGTAGGCGCACCCATAGACGGAGGTCTTTCCCTTCTTTTGGCAGCAGGGGCAGCTTATGGGGCTAAAAAAGTCTATGATTTTAGAAATAAAGATAATCAAGATGAAGAAAATGAAATGAAGTAAAGTAATTTGCTGCATTCTTTTTATATAAATCCTTATTTTTTACTCTGATGAAGTAAAGAATAAGGATTTTTTATTTTTCTAGCCAACTCCTTGCTGTCAAGCTATCTACTTCTCTAATTTCATAATTGATAAATTCTATCCCAAATTTTCGCCATTGATAATTAGCTACTAAAAACTTTCCGTCTTGCTCTTGTTCAATGGTTTTGATAATACATTTTTTATTATTATTTTCTTTTTCATCTAAAGAATCTATCAAATAAGCAGACGAAAAATCTATCAAAGGTTTACTCATTCTTGAACCTAACCACAATGGACGTATTTTTCCTTCAATAATTTTAAACAAAAAAAGACGTTTTCTCACCGTTGCATCAAAACGAGTTTCTTTGATTACACCTACCCAAATATCATCTTGTCCATCATTATCTGCATCAGCGATTTCAAAATTATAAACTGGATAAGGCAATTTCCATTCGTCTAAAATTTTATTTTTTTCTTTTAAATCATTTTTCAAAAAAGTTTGAATTACAAAGTTGTATTTGTGTTTTTTCTCTTCTTTTTTAGTATCTAATTCTATCAAACAAACACCTATTTCTTGTCCGTCTTTTAGTGTGGTATAAAAAGTGTTTTTTTCTTTATTCTGACAATTTGAAAATAGAAAAGTTAAGAAGATAAAATAAATAAAATGAAATTGCATGTAGCTTGCTCTTTAGAGTGAGAAATAAAGTACCGTAAATTTTACTTTTCGGCTAAAAAAACAGTTCAAATCTAGTCTAAAATCTAATTTTATCTAAACAAGAAATGACTATTTTACGTTTTTATAATCAAAATCCTATCAGAAGCCTACTCAAACAGAATATTATGCACGATATAGAACCTTTTTTTGGTTGGGAGTTTAATTATGATTCAAATGCCGATGAACGTTCACCTTTTTATCAAGCCGAATACGACACCAACCAGTATACAAACGCCATTTACGGCTATTATATTCACCCTTATTGGGATTTTATAGGCTCTGAAACGCTTTATGTAAAGGTTTTGATGGCAGATTATCACAGAAATTTTGTCATTATAGAGTTTTTGGGAGAATGGAATGATGCGCTACATAACGATATTATGCACCTTAAAAGAAATGTAATTGATTATTTTACTGGCGAAGGAATTACTCATTTTATTTTGATAGGCGAAAATATACTAAATTTTCACGGTTCTGATGATGAATATTATGAAGAATGGTTTGAAGATGTAGAAAATGGATGGATTGTTTTATTGAATTTTAGAGAATTTGTGCTTAGAGAAATGAATGCCTACAATTTAGATTCTTATCTTATTTGGGGAGGAATTTTGGACGAGCTAGACAACTGGCGTACAACAGACCCAAGAAAATTATTTGAATTCATTAGAAAAGAAGTTGAGAAACGAATCGCTTTATTTTAGATAATAAATTTGGCTCTTAGTGGATTTTGGTCGGATGCTAATATAATTTTGATTACCTAATCTTTCAACACTATATAGTTTTGTTTTTTCCATAGAATTGGGTTTGCAAACCCAATTCTATGGAAAAAGACATTTAAACCGAATAAAATTTGGTGGTATTACGCAATATTTACTATCAGTCCAGTATTAGGTAAGAGCCATAAATTTTCTAGTAAAAAAACTTTGTCAGTAGTTTGCCTAAACAAACTCTGACAATAGTTAAAAGCCATAACCAAACTACTGTCAAAGTCTGATTACAGACTATTGTCAAAGTTTTAAGCAATCAAAAAATTATTTCTACCTCTTTGTTCTAAAAAATTAATTGAAGTAATACAGAATTATTGTAAAAAGAACTTTATTGTATTAGGTTTTACACCACTTTTTTTCCTATTATAATTGCAGATACTCCGAAAGGCAATTTTATTTTTCGTTTTAGAAGCGCTCTTTCACTCATAAAAACTTTATACAATATTCGATTCAAAAAATTACTAGAATTAAACTTTTCAAAATCTGAACCTGTACTTTCTCCACTCTCTTTAGGTAACAAAAGCTTTGAAAGTAAGCGAATAAAAGATATTGGAAGAAAAAGTAAAAAATTGAAATAAGAGGAATATTCAATCTCAAAACCATTATCTAATAAAATTTTTCGTAGCTCTTTAAGTCTGTATCTCCTGTAATGATGATTTATTTCATCATGTTTGCTCCAAAGAATTTGGAAAGCAGGAACGGTTAAGAAAATATAACCATTGTCTTTCAAAACTCTATATCCTTCTTTTACTGCTTGCTGGTGATCTTTTATGTGTTCAATGACATCAAAGGCACATACCAAATCTAAGGACTTATCATCCATGGGTAGATCGGTCAAAGAGTCATTCAATATATCTTCACCTAAAACTTCAGATAAAAATTCAGAGCAGTCTTTATCGTACTCTAAAGACACAACTTGACCATATTTTTTAAGCATAACTGACGTAGCTCCTGTTGCTGCGCCTGCATTTAAGATTTTTGATATACCATTTTTAGATATATCTGTTTGCATAAGTGAATCAAGAATATTTAATCTTGCCTTAAACCACCAATGTTCACGTTCAAGTTTGTAGTACTCTTTATAATATAACTTGTTCATTGTAAATACGTTTTTTGATTATAAATAAAGGACGTTCTTTAACTTGAAAGAATATTCTCAATATATATTCTCCGATGATGCCTAGAGATAATAATTGTATGCCTCCAAAAAGTGTAACCATAAAAATTGTTGCAATAAATCCTTCAGGAACATCTCCTGTAAATCCCATTTTTAATAATGCAAAAATAAGATAGGATATGCTTATTAGAATGGTAAGTAATCCTACATAAGAAATGAATCTAATAGGTAATTCACTAAAATTGAATATACCATCAAATGCAAGTTTTAAAAGTTTGCTAAGTGGATACTTAGAATCACCTGAGTGCCTAGATTGACGCTCATAAGCCACACCAATTTGTTTATATCCTACCCACGTTCTCATTCCCCTTATAAACCTGCTTTCTTCTTTCATTTTGACAATTTCATCGACCACCCTGCGACTAATAAGAGAGAAATCTCCTGAGTCTAATGGAATATCTATATTAGATACTCTTTTTAAAATCTTATAAAAAGTACTGTAAGCTAATTTCTTAAAAAAGGATTCTTTTCTTTTTTCTCTTACTGCATACACAACGTCGTAACCATCCTTTATATACGGATAAAAATCCTCTAATAGTTCGGGTGGATCTTGTAAATCTCCATCTATAACAAATATTGCTTCTGTTGCATCAACTACTGAAAGACCAGCAGATAGAGCTAACTGATGACCAAAATTTCTTGAAAGGAAAACAGATGTGAAACGCTTATCCTGTAATGATAAATTTTCCATTAATTGTGCAGTATTATCACTACTCCCATCATCTATCATAATGACAGTTATATTTAGCTTTGAATTGCGCATTAGCTCAGTAAGACGTTGCTGAAGAGCTGCAAAAACCTTTTCTTCGTTATAAAGAGGTATTACAATATTTATCTGTACTGGGTTATCCATAGATTGTATAAATAGAATTTTATATGTTTAGGTACTTTCAAATTTAGGACTCAATTCTTCTATATATACGAGATATACGAGCTAAACAAAAAGTAAAATTATGTCTCATTTTTGGTTTTATTCTCAGTAATTTTATCATAGATGCCATACTTTCTACAAAATGAATAATAACTTTTCAATACTCTTAAAGAAAGGGCAGTACCTACTCTTCTATTCTTTAAAATAAGATTAACAATCAATATAGTTAGTCCGTTTGTCAGATAAGATTTTGCTATATTTTTAATTAGATAAGAAGACAAGGAATAAGAACTAACAAATTGCTGCTTCTAAAATTTATAAGTATTTGTATTTATTTACCATTCATAATTCACCATTCTCAAGAGATATATTATATTTCATTATTTCATCAAAGGTATGCAATTCTATCAAAAGCAGAAAGTATAATAAAGAGTTAATTATGTCTTAGTTTGATTTTTAAAATACAAACTGTTTTCTATACCCTAAATAGGCTCTTTAAGTGATATGATTAACGACAAACTAAGGAAGATTATTTTCTGTCTGAATGAGCATAAAAGCACCCCAAAAATAAGGTTCTGGATATTTTGTTTTGAGTTTTTCTTGTGCTTCTCTGAATGCTTAATTTTTTTATAAATAATTGTAAATAAATTGAATTAGGTCGTTATAATTTTGGATAAGGAAATTTAATTTAAAAATTTAACTATTCAAACATTCTATCCTTCAAATGTGTCCTACTTTCACAGATTTTCAAAATCTATTTTTTTAAACTTTTTACCTTTTTTACCTTTGTTGGTGTTTTAGCGTAGCGACACCAACAAAAAAGCATCTAAAAACTAACCCCCAAAGTCAAGAAAAAGGCGCTTCCATCAGCAGGAATAATTCCAGGTCCAGGGTAACCGTCTGCACGTCTTGTAAAATAAGAATTGTTAGTCAAATTATTTATACTTCCTTCTACTTTTAGCCATTTGTAAGAATAACTCATGGACAAATCCATTACATAATACGAAGGAATAATTCCACTAACAGCCGTCGCACTTCGGATAACATTGGTAGCATCTGTAAAATGTTCTTTTGTATAAGAATATTGGTACGAAAGTTTGAAATCTTTATAACCAAACTGCAAACCTGTACGCAACGTAACAGGTGGAACAAGCTCAACTTGTCTTCCCAAAACAGCCGTTTCTTCCGATGCTACATAACGACTTTTCAAAACTGCCGTATTCAAATAAATGCCTAAATACGATTTTGGCAAAATAGTTGAAATCCAATTATTACCTAATTTTCCAATATTAAATTCTAAAAGCGACTCCAAACCATAGATTCTAGCTTGAGCAATATTTCCTCTAAAACGGTATGGATTATAGGTTGGTGCAACTCCTGTGCGTTCTACTTGACTGATTCTATCATTATAATTCAAGTAAAAAAGACTTACATCAAACTGTAAAAGCGTATTTATTTTTCCTCTAAAACCCAAATCTGCATTATAACCACTTTCATCTTTTATATCTGGACTAATTACCAAGTTTGGATTCTGAATACGCAAATCACTAAAAGTAACCGAACGGTAATTTTGTGAGAAATTAGCATAAATTTCTAATTCGTTTTTGCTGTATTTTTCTGTGAATATTGGTTTATAACTAACTCCAATTCCACCCAAAATAAAACTTCTAGGACGCTCTAAACTCTCTTCATTTTTGGTTTCAGAAATAAGATTCCCTGCAAAATCAAAAACTCGTTCTTTATAAAATCCGTTGGCTTGTGTCTTGATATATTCGGCTCTAATCCCTGGGGTAATGCTCCATTTTTCAGAAAGATTAAATACATTTTCTATAAAAAAAGAAGCGTTTTGATTCGGAAATTGATACGAAGAGTTTTCTAAGTTTTCAGAATTTAAGAAAGTAAAATTAGGTTTGTTAGTTGCATCTGCATCGCCTTGTCGCTGCGTTGTAAAACCGTTGTAATACCTAAAACCTGTTATGAAAGCGTGAGTTTGTTTTTTTAATTTCTCTCCTAAAAAGTGGATAGAATAACGGTGCAAAAGGCGAGTTTCATTGCCAAAATTCTTGAAATCTCCATCAATCATGGTTCTATTTTTTCCAAAATCAATGGTAGATATTTTATCCAAGTTTCCAACTGTTTTTCGTCCTGCTAAAAGCCCAAAAGTACGGCTATTGATTTGTGTTTTGCTAGAAATTTTATAATCTAAAACTACTGCTCCTAAATTCCAATTTACGGCAAACCAGTTTCTACCTCGTATCGATTGACGTGGGTTTTGCTCAAATAAAACGTCTGTAAGTCCTCCAGCTTGCTGCGCTAAATAATTCATTCCAGTATATTCTACCGAAATTTTGAGTTTTGAAGTGGGACGAAAAGTAAGTTTTGCAAACCCTGTATAGACATCAAAACCAGCGTTTTCTCTCCAGCCGTCACCTCTTTTGTATTGATAAAATGCGTAATAACTTACTTTTGAGTTTCCGTTTTGGTCTGTTTTGCCTTTATTTTTTCCTAAGTTTCCACCAACATCAACAAAACTACTTGTAAAGCCAAAAGAACCAACAGTTTGACGTAAATTAACAGCAAAGTTTTTGTCTTTTGGCGCATCTTTCATCACAAAATTGAGCATTCCCCCAAACTGTGTTCCATACTGCAAAGAAGCTGCACCACGCACGAGTTCGATTCGTTCAACTGCCTCAACAGGTGGCGTATAATAGCTTTCAGGATAACCCAACGCATCAGCCGAAATATCATAACCATTCTGACGAGTATTAAAATTTGCCGTTCTGTTTGGCGATAATCCTCTTGCTCCAATTCCCAACTGAATACCTGCTCCGTCGCTTTCCCACACATTCAGACCTGCAACTTTCGCATAAATTTGTCTTGAATTATTGGCCGCTAAATTTGCCGTGGTGTTGCTTAAAACGATGACTTCGCTCTTTTTAGATTCATAAATTCCCATTCCATCAACCGTATTCAGACGAGCCATTAAGTTGGAATTTGTAAGCTCTGATTTTCCTTCTACGACGATTGTTTTTAAAGAGTCTTGTAATTCTTCTAAATTAAAATCTATGGTTAATGTAGTATTATTTTTTATGTTTATTTCTTTTGAAACCGTTTTGAAACCGTATAAATAAGCAACTAAAGTATAAGTAGATTGAGTGGAAACAGGAGTAAAAAACTCCAATAAAAAATTGCCATTCTCATCACTTTGAGCGTATTTATTTAATTCTTGGACTACGATAGTTGCGCCAAAGAGAGGTTCATTTTTAGAATACGAAGAAGTCGAAACATTTCCCTTGATTCGGATTTGAGTTTCCAGTTTCTTTTGTACGATATTTTCAAAGTTTTGAGCATTTTGTGCAAGACCAAAATTCAAAACCATACAACAGCAACAACAACAGCAGAAAGTAAAAATACTTCTACCAACACAACACAACGAATCTTGAAAAAAAGGTTTCATTTATTTAGACTAATTATAGACAATCTTATTTTATGCAAAAATAAGGCAGAGAGGGCATAAAAAAAAATGACAGAAGTCATTTTTTAGAATTATTCTAAATAAAGATGAGAAATTTTGAATTGAGGTTTACATTTTAAATTCTTCGTTTTCTATGTAATTCTTGATATTATTCATTAAGCTATTGAAATATTGAGTAACGGCATTCTTGATAACAATCATTTCTTCAATAGATTTATCTTTTCCTGCTTCTGAAAATGTTATCTCTCCATGTGCTAATTGATTTCTTCTCTTTTTAATAGTAGATAATTCATTTGTGATATTAATTGTAGGTAGAGTAAATCCATATTTTTTAGAAAGTTGTTCTAATATCTTTACATCTATATTTCCAGAAATTTCTCCTTTACTTACTTTATCTTCATAGGCTTTGTAACCTTCTATGGTATTTCCATCTTTTGTATGCTTGAACGCTACTTTTTTATCTATCAAGCTATTGAACTGTTTTCTCAAACTCTTTCTAGGGTAAACGCACGAAACTTTTTATACTGCTTTCAGTGTGTTTAAACAGACTTTAATTATCAGAGTAAATTCAATTTACAAAGTTAA